>JBKBTU010000040.1:3065-15013 GCA_046290715.1 Sphingomonas sp.
GCCGATGCCAAGAAGATGGTCGAGGAGATCGTCAAGTCGCTCGACTGATCGCAGCTGCCTCCGTTTTGGAGGTTATTATCACGCCCGGACAGGGGCGTGAACTGACGGTCCGTTCCGAAACGGAGGTAACAGGGCGCCATTGCGCGCCGCCGCCGCCTATCCTCCGCACATGGGACGTTTCATGCTGTGCGGAGGCCGCGATGGGGAGCGCGCGAGAGCGGGCGCGGCGAGCGGTCGCCCACGCCCCTATAGCGACATCGGCCCGCCCATGTTGCTGATCGCCAAGCCGGGCACCGCCGCGGCGGCGGACGCGGAAGCGGGGATCGCGCTCGCCGGCGGTCGCGTCCTCCGGCAGATCGGCTGGACCGAGGTCGCGGCGGTGCTGCCGCGCCTCGCCGGCTGGCCGGTCGTCGTCGCCGAGGCGGCGGGCGCGCAAGAGGACGAGGTGCTCGCGGCATTGCCGGCGATCGGCGCCTATGTCGAGCAGGCGGCGGCACCCGCCGTCGTCACGATCGCCGCCGACCAGATCGATTGCGTCGCTGCGCAGCTGCTCGATCGCCATGCGGTGCTGTTGTGCGAGCCCGCGCTCGCGGATCGCGTCGCGGCGCTGGCGGCGGCGAGCGCCCCCGGCACGCCGATGCTGCACGATGCCGTGCAGGAGGAGACCGACAAGGAGCGGTTGCAGCGGCTCAACAGCGAGGTCGCGCATATCGCGCGGCTGCTCGCCGGGCTGACCCGGCATGAACCATCCCCCGCCACCGCACGCGTGATCGCCGACCGGCGGCGCGGGTTCGACAGCGAGCCCGCCGCGCTCGGCCAGTCGATTGGGGCGCTCGAGGTGCGGCGCGTCATCCAGCTGCGGCGGCTGCGCGCCAAGTTCTTCGGCCAGCTCCTGGGCGAGGGACTGTTCGAGGATCCCGCCTGGGACATGCTGCTCGACCTCTTCGCCGCGGAACTGGAGGGCACGCGGGTCAGCGTGTCGAGCCTCTGCATCGCCGCCGGCGTCGCCCCGACCACCGCGCTGCGCTGGATCGCCAAGATGTCCGAGATGGGGCTCTTCATCCGCCATCCCGATCCCGTCGACAGGCGGCGCGCGTTCATGGCGCTATCCCCCCGCGCCAGCGAGGCGATGCGCAGCTACATGCTCGCCGCCCGCAAGGTCGACGCCGGATGAGTCGCGCTTCCCCCTTGCGCGCCCGCGCCGGCTTTGGCAGGGCAGGGGGACCCCAGCCGGGGGCGCTTAGCTCAGTTGGTAGAGCATCTCGTTTACACCGAGAGGGTCGGCGGTTCGAGCCCGTCAGCGCCCACCATGACGATCCCGACGGCGGAACCCCAGCCCTCCCACGGAATTGATGCCGTACCCGCGGAGGGATTCCCCCTGCCGCGTTCCGAGGATCCTATGAGCCGCATGAAGCTGGGCCTGTTCGGTGCCGCCCGTCCCTCGACTGCCGATCGTCCTTCGAACGACACCATCCTCGATGCGCATCGCCAGGAGCATCTCGCCGGCCTGACGCCGGTCGAACGCGCGGCCGCCGAGGCGATGCTGCGCCAGAACGCCATCGCCGCCTGATCTTCGTAGGAGAGCGACATGCCCGACACCGACGACACGACGCACACACCGGAGACGTTCGCCGATCTGCCGTTGCAGCCGACCGGCTCGGGTGTCGCCGACCTCGAGATCGCCTATGAGCAGATGCGGCTGGCCGACGATGCTGCTTCCGCGAACGAGCCGATGCCGACTGACGATACGCCGGACGCCGCGGAGAGCGAGGCGCATCCGAGCTGAGCCATGGCCGAAGTCGTGATCAGCCCCAGCGGTCCCGGTGCGATGGAGACCGGCCTGATGATCGACGAGACCGGCACGCGGTTCGTCGTCCTCACCTTCAAGGAACCGAACGCCGATCCGGTGCTCGTCACCTTCACGGTGCCGATCTTCCAGCGCTACGTCGAGCAACTGGTCGTGACGGCCGAGGCGGCCGGCGACGAACGCAATTGGGTCGTGGGCGGCTGATCCCGTCCTTGGCAGGAGATAAGCTATCCGATCGCCGCCGAGGCTGGCTTCGTGGATGAGGCCGGCTCGATGTCGAACAGCCAGCGTTCGGCGTCGTGTACCGTCGTGAAGAATGCGGCGTCGCGCCCGCGTGCCGCCCGCCTGACCTGTCCGAAGGCCAGCGACAGCGCCACCACGAACGCGATGCGACGTGACGCGGTTGCGGGGGAGGCCAGAACGGCGTGAAACTCCGCCACCGCGTCCTGCGATTGGATGTCCATCGCGGTGATGTCGACCAGCGTCACGTGTCCGTTGGGCGGGCTGAGCAGCCGTTGATGCGCAAGGTCGCGCGCGGCAACGAAACGCGCGATGTCCGCGGGCTCGAAGAAGCCCTTCATCGTCATCCGAACGAGATGAAGCGCAGGCTCGACATCGATAGAAAATGCAGCGGGCATAAGGGGTTGATAGCGCGTCGACACTTTCCATCCGGTTACTTGCCTGGGAGCTGAACCGCGAGCTGCGACGGAGTGCGAGGGGGGGGAGCAAGACACTCCCGGTCGCCAGATACGCGTGCGACCGGGAGTGTCCTGCTGTCCGTGGGCGATATCGCCCGCCGCCCCTTTAGGAGCGGAAGATGTGCAAATGATGACCGGCGTGTTGCTAAAGCGCTCCACCCGCCGAGATCTACCGGTGGTTGCGCGCGATCAGGCCGCAGACGGTGTCGCCTTCGTCCCGCAGATGCCGATGCAGCCGGCCGCCGATCAACCGCACGACGACACGGTACGCGTCCCATTCCCGTGCGACGCGATCCAAGGGCCATTCCTGGATATAGGCGCGGTATCGTTCCCCCTCGGCGATGCAGTGGGTCTTCGCATCGAGAGCGAGTGCCCTCTGGTCCGGAGCACCACGGGCGAGGATCGGATCGAAGACCTCTTCGTGCTTGAACGTCTGATACGACGTCAACGCCGCGCGCATCTCGTCGCGTCGGTCCTGGAGACGCGAGACATAGGCGTCCTTCCCCGCGTTCAGATCATCCAGAACCGTGGACACGATATGGAGGGCGGCCCCCTGTCGGGCGCGAAGTTGATCGATTAGGTCGTTCGGCTGATCGGCCATGGTGCCTCCGGCTATCGCTATGCCGGGCATGGTCGAGGCGCGGGCGCTAATCCAGATTAATAACGCAATCAGTCTTATCGGATGCCTGGATGGGCGATGGATCCGTCGTCAGCCGCCCCGTCGATCAGGCCTCGACCGCACCGAAGTCCGACCGCTGGCGGCGGGGTCCGCCCGTGCCGCGGCGGTTGAGCGCCTGGCGGACGCGGTCGAGCAGTTCGGTCCGTCGGTAGGGCTTGCTCAGCACGTCGGTGGCGCGCTTGCGCGGGCCGTTGACCACCAGTTCCTCGTTGTAGCCGGTGGTGAGCAGCACCGAGACGCTCGGATCGCGCTCCATCACCGCGTCGGCGAGCATCAGCCCGTTCATGCCGCCCGGCATCACCAGATCGGTGAACAACAGATCGACGTGGTCGTCGGGATGCACCTTTTCGAAGGTGGCGAGGCCCTGTTCGCCGCTGACCGCGGTGGTGACGCGATAGCCTGCGCTGGTCAGGATCTCGCTGGCGATCGCCAGCACCTCTTCATTGTCCTCGACGATCAGCACGTGTTCGGCGTCGTCGCTCGGCGGCCGCGCCGGCGTCGCGGCGGCGTCGCTGGCGTCGTCCTCCGCGGCGGCGGCGAGCGTGACGTGCGCCGTCGGGAAGATCATCCGTACCGTCGTGCCGCGTCCCGCCTCGCTCTCGATGTCGAGCCGCCCGCCCGACTGGCGCAGGAAGCCGGTCGCCATGGCGAGGCCGAGCCCGGTACCCTGGCCGACGCCCTTGGTGGTAAAGAACGGCTCGGTCGCGCGCTCGAGCACCTCGGGCGGCATGCCGACGCCCTCGTCGCGCACCTCGAGCATCACGTAGCCGCCGGGCTCGAGCTCGCCGGCATTGTCCTCGCGCAACTGCAGCGGCAGCGTCGCGATCGTCACGACGCCGCCATCGGGCATCGCGTCGCGCGCGTTGTTGACGATGTTGAGCAGCGCCATTTCGAGCTGGTCGGGATCGACCACCACGTGCGGCAGCCCACGGCGCAGGCTGAGGTGCAGATCGACCCGCTTGTTGACAGAGCTTTCCATGACGTCGCCGAATTCGGTGACGAGATGGCTGAGGTCGACCGGCCGCGGCTCCAGCCGCGTCTTGCGGGCGAAGGCGAGCAACTGCCGCGTCAGCTTGGCGCCGCGCTCGGCGGCGGACTGCGCGGCGACGACGTAGCGCTTGGCGCGATCGTTGTCGGTGACGGCGGACAGCAGGTCGAGATTGCCGTTCACCACCTGCAACAGGTTGTTGAAGTCGTGCGCAAGCCCGGCGGTGAGCTGTCCGATCGATTCCATCTTCTGCGCCTGCCGATAGCTCTGCTCGGTGTTGCGGCGCCGCGTCACGTCGAGCTGACTGGCGAAGAAGTAGAGAAGCTTGCCGCTGACGTCATAGACCGGGCCGATGAACACCGCGTTCCAGAACGGCGACCCGTCACGGCGGTAGTTGAGCAGTTCCAGTGCGATCGACTGGCGCTCCGCGATCGCCTCGCGCAGTTCGGCGACGGCATTGCGATCGGTCTGCGCACCCTGGAGGAAGCGGCAGTTACGCCCCAGGACCTCGCTCTCCTCATAGCCGGTGAGGTCGAGGAACGCCTTGTTGGCGAAGGCGATCGGATTGTCGTCCTGATTGGGATCGGTCAGGATCATCGGCATCCGCGTCATCTCGATCGCGGCGAAGAAGACGCTGCCGCGATCGTCGAGACCCGGGCGGGTGATCGTGCTCTCGCGCCAATGATGCAGGCCGGGGCGGCCGATCGGATCGTCGTGACCGCTGTCGATGGTACCGGCCGCAGGCACGCCGGTTACCCGGGCGGTGGGCTTGTCGTCGTCCCCGCTGCCGTCCGCTTGTGTCGTCATGCGCCGACTGATGCGGCAGCACGCCGGTCGAGGCAAGTCGCGCTTCAGTCTAACCGGACATAATCTCGGCGATTTTCGCGGAAAGTCGCTCGATCGCGAAGGGTTTGGCGATCATATCCATGTTGGTGCCAAGAAAGTCCGCCCGAATCGCGGCATTCTCGGCGTAACCGGTGACGAAGAGGATCGGCAGGGCGGGGCGGTGGCGGCGGGCGAGTTCGGCGAGCTGCCGGCCGTTCATGCCCGGCAGGCCGACATCCGAGATGAGCAGATCGATTCGCCGGTCCGACCGGATGATCGGCAGAGCGGCGTCGGCGTCCTCCGCTTCCAGTGCGGCATAGCCCAGTTCCTGCAACACTTCGCGCACCAGCAGGCGGACGGAGGCGTCGTCCTCGACCAGCAGCACCACTTCGCCGCGGCCTTCATGGGTCGCGATCGCCATTCGGTCGTCCGCCGCCGCGTTCGCCGTCTCCGCGACGGGCAGGTAGAGCGTCACCGACGTGCCGACGCCGACGACGCTATGGACCCGCACGTCGCCGCCCGACTGCCGCGCAAACCCATAGACCATCGACAGGCCGAGGCCGGTCCCCTGACCGGTCGGCTTGGTGGAGAAGAAGGGCTCGAACACCTTCTCGAGCACGTCGGCGGGCATGCCGACGCCGGTGTCGCTCACCGCGACCGCGATGTAGCGGCCGGGCGAGAGGGCGGCCGGCCCCGCCCGATCGTCCGCGATGTCGACCGCTCGCGTCTCGAGCGTCAGTCGGCCGCCGTCCGGCATCGCGTCGCGCGCATTGATGACGAGGTTGAGCAGTGCGTTCTCGAGCTGGTTGGCATCCGCCACGGCGAGCGGCAGGGCGCCTCCGGCGACGATCTGCAGTGCGATATTCTCGCGCACCGATCGTTCCAGCAGATCGCTGAGGTCCGCGATCAAGGCGTCGACGTCGACCGGCCGCGCATCGAGCGACTGGCGACGCGAGAAGGCGAGCAGCCGTGCCGTCAGCGCGGCGGCGCGCTGGGCGGATGCGGCCGCAGCATCCATGAACCGCCCGAGGTCGTCCGTCCGGCCCGCGGCCAGCCGCCGCTTCATGATATCCATCGCGCCGATGACGCCGGTCAGCATGTTGTTGAAGTCGTGGGCGATGCCGCCGGTCAATTGGCCCACCGCCTCCATCTTCTGGCTCTGGCGCAACGCGGCTTCGGCCCGATTGCGATTGGCCATCTCCGCCTCCAGCTCGGCGGTGCGGGCGACGACCTTTTGCTCCAGGGTACGCGCCAGATGGTCTAGCTCGCGGCTTTCATGCTTGAGCGCCCGTTCCGACTCGGCGAGCGCCAACTCGGCGCGCTTGCGATCGGTGATGTCGATCACCGTGCCGATGAAGCGGCTGGGCGTCGCGCCTTCGAAGATGCAACTGCCCTTGGCGGCGATCCACCGCTCGATGCCGTCCACAAGGCCGATCGTGCGGTATTCGATGTCGTATTCGCCCTGTCCCTCGGGATCGAGCGCCTGGCTGACCGCCTGATCGGCTGCGTCGCGGTCATCCGGATGGAGGCCCGCCAGAAACGCCGATTCATAACTGATCGGGACCCCCGGCGGCACGCCGAATAGCGCGCGGCAGCGTTCGTCCCAGCGCAGCGCGCCCGATGCGGGATCATAGTCCCAGGTACCGATGTTCGCCGCCGTCGTGGCCAAGCGCAAACGCCCCTCGCTGTCGGCGAGTTCGGCGAGCCGGTCGCGCATTTCGAACTGCTTCTGCCGCGCACGCATCGCCGCGGCGATACTGCTGAGCAACGATGCCGCACCCAGCGGGCGTTCCAGTACGACGACGTTGGTGATCTCCGCCGGCAGGCCGTGACGGATGTCGAGCGTGCCGCGGCTGCGCGCGGCCGATGCCGTGGCGAGCAGGATGAACGGGATGTCCGACCAGGCCGGCTGGCGTCCCAGCGCGGCGATCAGCGGCGCGCGTTGTCGGACGAGGGCCTCTTCCGTGACCAGCACCACGCCGGTATCGTCGCCCATGCTGGCGGCGAGCGCAGCGAGGTCGCCATGCGGATCGGGCACGTACCCGTGCGTCCGCAGCAGCTCCGCCAGGCTGTCGGCATCGCGGCCATAGGGCGCGCAGAAGGTGACGCGATAGCCTTTGGCGGCAGACCTGTGCACCTTAGGTGCGCTCGTTCATCAACGGCACGTCGGACCCGATATAGCGGGGCGTTCCGGTGAGTACGCCGTTGAAGTCGACGAGCGGTGCGCCCACCCGTATGCCCTCGCGATCGATGCGCAACTCGCGGATCGTATCCTCGTGCATGCCGCTGCGGTTCTTCAGCACCGAAATCGCCTTGCGGATCCGCCCGTCCGCCTCGAAGAAGCGCAGCAGCACCACAAGGTCGGCGATGTACGACAGGTTGAGTTCGCTCGCCATCGTCCCGACCAGGCCCTGCTGCGGGTTGATGAGGATCGTCGTCACGTTGCGCTGCGCGAGATAGGAGAGCAATTCGTGCATCTGCAGCACGAGCTGCTTTTCCTGCGGCATCGCCGCCAGGTAGCCGCTCAGGCTGTCGATCACGATCATCGTGCTGCCGCGGTCGTCCACCTCGCTGCACACCGCCGCGGCGAATTCGCCGGGGGACAGTTCGGCAGGATCGATCTGGCGAACCGTCAAGCAGCCGGAATCAATGTGGGTCTGGAGGTCGATTCCGAAGGCCCGTGCGCGGATCAGCAGGGTGCCGATCCGCTCGTCGAACTCGAACACCGCGCAGGGTTCGCCACGGCGACAGGCTTCGTCGAGGAATTGCAGCGCCATGGTGGTCTTGCCGCTGCCCGCCGGGCCGGTGATCAGCGTGCTGGTGCCGCGACGCGGGCCGCCGCCCATCAGCGCATCCAGTTCCGTAATGCCGCTGCCGACGGCCTCGCCGGTGAACGCGCTGCGATGATCGGCAGCGATCAGTCGAGGGTAGACTGCGATTCCGGCGTGGCGGATCGCCATGTCGTGATAGCCCGCGACGAAGTCGACCCCGCGCAGCTTCTGCACCTGCAGGCGGCGCCGCGCCGCGCCGAAGTCCAGCGTCAGCCGTTCGAGCGTGACGACGCCGTGGCACAGGCTGTGAAGGTGCGAATCGCGACCGTTCTCCCGGCCCGACAGATCGTCGATCAGCAGCACCGTGCAGTCGCGCCCGGCGAAGAACTGCTTCAGGGCGAGCACCTGCCGCCGGTAGCGCAAAGGGTCCTGCGCCAGCAGGCGCAGTTCGGACAGGCTGTCGAAGACGACGCGCCGCGGCTCTACCCGTTCGACCTCGGCCTCGATCAGCTGCACCGTCTGGCCGAGTTCCATTTCCCAGCTATGCAGGATCGACTGGTCGCGCCCATCGCCCAGTACGTCCGCGGCGGAGCTGAATTCGAAGATGTCGACGCCATTGAGCGACCAGCCGTGCGAGGCGGCGACCGCGAGGATCTCCTCACGCGTCTCCGACAGCGTGATGTAGAGCACCCGCTCGCCCTGCTGCACGCCTGCGAGCAGGAATTCGATGCCGAGCGTCGTCTTGCCCGACCCCGGCGTTCCCTCGACCAGGTATAGCCGCCGCGCGGGCAGGCCGCCGCGCAGCACCTCGTCCAGTCCCGTGTTGCCGGTCGAAACCGTCTGCGTCGCCATGGCCCCCACGTATCCGTCTCTCCCCGTGCACGGATTAGCGGGAAATGGACCAAACGCCAATCGCGGTATCGCCGCCGGCATCGATGAATCACCGTCATCAGTCCGTGTCGTGCACGCCCTCTAAAACATTGGGATCGAAACCCTATCTGGCGAACCTTGCTGCGGCGCAGCGCGTTGCGGCCCAGCGATCAAGCTAAGGAACGACGATGACGACAGCCTATGGCGCCTATGCGGCGGACAAGCCCCTCGAGCCGATTCAGATCGAACGCCGGGCGCCGGGTGCGCACGACGTGGCGATCGACATCGCCTATTGCGGCGTCTGCCACTCCGACCTGCATCAGGTCCGCTCGGAATGGGCCGGCACGATCTACCCCTGCGTGCCGGGTCATGAGATCGTCGGCCGGGTCAGCGCGGTCGGCGACCACGTCAGCAAGGTGCAGGTCGGCGACCTCGTCGGCGTCGGCTGCATGGTCGACAGCTGCCAGCATTGTGCCGCCTGCGACGAAGGGCTCGAGCAATATTGCGAGAACGGCTTCGTCGGCACTTACAACGGCCCGACCGCGGATGCGCCCGGCCATACGCTCGGCGGCTATTCGCAGTCGATCGTGGTCAAGGATGCGTTCGTGCTGAAGGTCGGGCATGACGAACAGCAGCTCGCCGCCGTCGCGCCGCTGCTGTGTGCGGGCATCACCACCTATTCGCCGCTGCGTCACTGGAACGTTGGGCCGGGTAAGAAGGTCGGTATCGTCGGGATCGGCGGTCTCGGCCACATGGGCGTCAAGATCGCCCATGCGATGGGCGCGCACGTCGTCGCCTTCACCACGTCGGAGGGGAAGCGGCAGGACGCGCTGGCGCTGGGCGCGGACGAGGTCGTCGTATCGCGCAACGCCGAGGAGATGGCGTCGCACGCCAACAGCTTCGACTTCATCCTCGATACCGTCGCGGCCAGTCACGACCTCGACGCGTTCACCGCGCTGCTGAAACGCGACGGAACGCTGACTCTCGTCGGCGTGCCCGAACACCCCCACCCGACCCCGGACGTCTCCGCCCTGATCTTCAAGCGTCGCAGCATCGCGGGCTCGCTGATTGGCGGCATCGCCGAGACGCAGGAGATGCTCGATTTCTGTGCCGAGCACGGCATCGTCGCGGATATCGAGATGATCCGCGCGCAGGAGATCGACACGGCGTACGAGCGGATGCAGCGCAGCGACGTCAAATACCGGTTCGTGATCGATATCGCGACCATGGCGGCGTAAGAGTCTGGCGACGCTTGCACTTGTGCCTGCAGCCGTCAGAAAGGGCGGCAAGGAGAGGGCCTTGGCAAGCGTCGACATCACCGGACTGAGCAAGCGCTTCGGAGCGGCCGAGGTGCTTGCTCCGACCGATATCCGGATCGAGAATGGCGAGTTCGTCGCCATCGTTGGTCCGTCCGGTTGCGGCAAATCGACGCTGCTGCGGCTGATCGCCGGCCTTGAGCAGCCAAGCACGGGCCGCATCGTGATCGGCGGCCGTGACGTGACGCACGTGCCGCCGGCGGATCGTGGGCTGGCGATGGTCTTCCAATCCTACGCGCTCTATCCGCACCTGACCGTGGCGGAAAACATCGCCTTTCCGCTTCGCGTCGCGCGCCGGCCCAAGCCGGAGGTGCGCGAGCGCGTCGCCGCGGTGGCCGAGGCGCTGGAGCTGACCGCGCTGCTCGACCGACGGCCGGCGGCGCTGTCGGGGGGGCAGCGGCAGCGGGTGTCGATCGCGCGTGCGATCGTGCGCCGGCCGCAGGTGCTGCTGCTCGACGAGCCCTTGTCCAACCTCGATGCCGAACTGCGCGTTCGGATGCGGCACGAATTCGCGCGGCTGCATGCGCAGCTCGGCGCGACGATGATCTACGTGACGCACGACCAGCTCGAGGCGATGACGCTCGCCAACCGGATCGTCGTGATGCGCGAAGGGCATGTCGAGCAGATCGGCGCGCCGCTCGATCTTTATGCTGCGCCCGCGACGCTCGCCGTGGCGCGTGCGATCGGATCGCCGGGGATGAACCTGATGCCCGCCCGCGTCGTCGCCGCAACGGGGGCGGGGGCTACGGTCGAGCTGCCCGACGGGCGCCGTCTCGCGGCGGCCGCCCTCGCGGCTCCCGGCATGGAGGTGACGCTGGGAGTCCGCCCGGAGCATCTGCAACCGGACGAGGGCGGCGCCTTCGTCGGCGCGGTGGAGTTGTTCGAGCGGCTCGGGCCCTTGTCGTTCGCGCATCTCGGCGCGCGTGGGGCGCTCGGGACGGTGGTGGCGCAGCTGCCCGGCGACCGTCGCGTCACGCTGGGCGAAACGCTCGCGTTCGGCATCGCGCCTGCCCACGTGCATCTCTTCGCGTCCGACGGCCGCGCGCTGCCGCGGGCGCTACCCCTTGACGCTGCCGCCGAGTAGCCCGCGCATGTAGAAGCGCTGGAGCGTGACGAACAGGGCCAGGACTGGCAACGTCGTCACCACCGCCGCCGCCATCATCAGCTCGCCGTCCGCCGCATGCTCGCGCACGATCGCCGCAATCGCCACCGGCAGCGTATAACGATGCTGATCCGACAGCACGATCAGCGGCCACAGGAAGTCATTCCAGCTCCCCAGAAACAGGAAGAGCGCCAACGTCACCGTGATCGGCGCAAGCAGCGGCAAGACGATCGAGACGAAGATCCGAGCCTCGCTCGCGCCGTCGAGGCGGGCGGCGTCGATCATCTCGTCGGGGATCGAAAGGGCCGCCTGGCGGACGAACAGCAATGCGAAGACGCCGGCGAGCCCCGGCAGGATAACGCCGGCGTAGCTGTTCACCAGCCCCACTTCCTTGAACATCAGGAACAGCGGCAGCATCGCCACCTGCCCCGGCACCACCAGCGCGGCGACCAACAGCCGCAGCAGCCGCGCGCGTCCGGTGAAGCGCAACTTGGCGAAGGCATAGCCCGCGGGCACGGTCAGCAGCAGGCCGAGCGCGGTGGCAAGCAGCGCGACGCCGATGCTGTTCCAGAGCGCGGGCACGATGCGATAGTCGAACCAGGCGCCGTCGATCCGGCGGCGCACCAGAAGTTCGTGATAGTTTTCCAGCGACCAGCGGCTGGGCCAGAACGGCGGCGGAAAGCGGCTCGATTCGCCGCGCGGCATGAACGACACCGTCACCATCCAGACGAGCGGCACGAGCGTGACGGCGGTGACCAGCGCGACGAGCGTGTTCGCCAGAACGGCACGGAGCGAAGGGCAGCGGTTCACAGCCATGCGTAGCGCCGGCCGATCCGCGCCTGGACGACGGTGACGAGCAGGATCAACGCGAATAGGATCAGCGCGACCGCCG
>JBKBTU010000409.1:0-1047 GCA_046290715.1 Sphingomonas sp.
GACGCGGCGCAACGGCTGAGTTAATTCCACTTTATGTTGCGGCCATGCCCGGCTTGCCGTGTGCCGCCCCGCCCGCTAGCGCGACAGCCATGAGTGCGGCGCCAATCCCGTTCGATCCCCAACGTTTCTTCACCGCCCGTGTCGGCGGGCATGGCGATGCGCTGGGCATCCGCTATCGCGCCCACGGTCCCGACTGGTGCGAGCTGGCCTTGCCGTTCGATCCGAAGCTGATCGGCGATGTCGAACGCGGGGTGCTGGCGTCGGGGCCGATCATCACCTTGCTCGACATGGCGACGAGCGTCGCGGTGTGGATGAAGCGCGGCGGGTTCCTGCCGCATGCGACACTCGACCTGCGCGTCGATTATCTGCGGCCGGCGGTGGCGGGGCGCGACGTGATCGGGCGGGGCGAATGCTATCGCGTGACCCGGTCGGTCGGGTTCGTGCGCGGGGTGGCGCATGACGGCGATCCCGACGATCCGGACGCGCACGTCGCGGGCACCTTCATGTTCATGGAGGGCGCGGCATGAGCTTTGCGCTGCCACCCTATGCGCAGCTGCTCGGCATCACGATCGAGCGCGGGGAGGGTCCGCCGATCCTGGATATGCCGTTCGGCAGCGGCGTGCTGGGGCGTCCCGGATTCGTCCATGGCGGCGCGCTGTCCGGGTTGCTCGAAATGGCGGCGGTCGCGGCGCTGCGCCACGCGATGGCGGCGGAGGATCGTGCGGGCGCGCGGATCAAGCCGGTCAACGTCACGGTCGATTTCATGCGCGGCGGGCGCGAGAAGGTGACGCGCGCGCAGGGCAAGGTCAGCCGCCTCGGCAACCGCGTCGCCAATGTCGAAGCATTTGCGTGGCAGGACGATCCGGACCGCCCGGTGGCGGCGGCCCGGATGAATTTCCTGATCGGGTAAGCTTTTTGCTACGGGCCGCTGCCGGAATTCGGCGCTATTTCCGCGTCAGCTTGAGCAGCCGGCCTTCGGAGCCGCGCCCGCCATCCTCGAGCAGCCAGATTGCGCCGTCGGGGCCTTCCTCGACCTCGCGGATGCGT
>JBKBTU010000410.1:0-1036 GCA_046290715.1 Sphingomonas sp.
CGGCGGTATCGATCTGCCTGATCCCGCTGATCCTGTGGTTCACCCGCTATGGCACGATCTTCCCGCCCGACTGGCGGGTCAAGGCGTTCGGCTATGCGCTGATCTTCGCCTGCCTGCTGATGCCGGTGGGGACGCAGGCGCGCACCGGCCTGCTGTGCATCGGCCTGCTCGCCGTGCTGATGCTGCGCGATAGCAAGCGCAAGGTCGTGTATCTGAGCGCGCTCGGCTGCCTGGGGCTCGCCGCCATCCCCTTCCTGCCGTCATCGTTCACCGAGCGGATGGGGACGATCTCGACCTATCGCGCCGATGCCAGCGCCTCGACCCGGATCGAGGTGTGGAAATGGACCTGGGACTATGTGAAAACGCACCCGCTTGGCGGCGGGTTCGAGGCCTATCGCCAGAACGAGATCAAGTATGACAAGGTCGAGATCGTCGGCGAGGGCGCCAGCCGCACCGTGGTGCGGACCCCCGAAATCGACAAGGCACGCGCCTATCACTCGGCCTTTTTCGAAATGCTCGGCGAACAGGGCTGGCCCGGCTTCATCCTGTGGCTGATGATCCATCTCGGCGGCATCCTGCGCATGGAGGTGCTGCGCCGCCGCTATCGCGCCGCGCCGCCGGACAAGGCATGGATCGCCCCGCTCGCCACCGCGCTTCAGCACGGGCACATCATCTATCTGTTCGGGTCGCTGTTCGTCGGCATCGCGCTCAACCCGTTCGTCTACATGCTGGTCGGCGCGCAGATCGGGCTCGACACCAATCTCGCGCGCAAGCGGGCGGAGGAAGGCATTCGCCCCATGGGCAAGCCGCGCGGCACTTCGCCCGCGCCGGCGGCGGCATGATCGGTTAGGGTCCGCACATGGCCAGCCTGTTTCTTGTCCGGAACGATGACCCGCGCTTCGCTGATAGCGCGCTGACCGAGGCGCGCGCAGTGCTCTCGGAACAGGACTTTCCGGAGCCAACGGCGGTCGCGTTACCCGGCTGGACCCTGCTCCACGCCGGCCACATCATCGCCGGGCCGCCGTCCTTGCTCCAG
>JBKBTU010000411.1:0-242 GCA_046290715.1 Sphingomonas sp.
TGGCGAGCAACAGGGCAGTAAGCGCAAGGGCGCGACGCATGAACGAACCTTTCGGGAGGGATCGGGTTATTTTGTTACCCTAGCCAGCAGCACCGCGCGCGTAAATCCTCCCCGGCACGGGGAGGTGGCAGCGCGCAGCGCTGACGGAGGGGGCCCCGAGGCAACGGACTCCGCTGCCACGGGGGCCCCCCCCCACCCCCGGCGGGCGCGCGGGCCCCCCCCCGAGCGGGGGGGCGGGGGTG
>JBKBTU010000411.1:252-1030 GCA_046290715.1 Sphingomonas sp.
TCCGGGGAGGATTGGATGCTTCACGGCTTGCTTACCATTTTCGCGCTAGACGCGACGTCATGTATCACGACCCCGCCCTTGCCCGCAGCGCCAAGGCCGACCCGCGGCCGAAGTCCGCCGTCAGCACCGGATGCGGCCTCGCCGGTCTGGTCGGGATGGCGATCTGGCTGACGATTGCGCGGACCTATGGCCTCGATGGCCCGTTCGCGGCGCTGGTCAACCTCGCCGCGGGCGGCATCCCGATGGTGCTGTGGGCGGTGTTCGTCGACAAGGTGCATCGCAACCCGACGACCGGGGTCACGTGGAGCGACCCGCGCCCGCTCAGGGAAACGCGCGACATTTCGATCACCAAGCTGGCCGGGCTGTGGCTGACCTGGGGCGGCATCGCGGGCATCTATGCCGTGTGCCGTTTCTACTGGGAGGGCAATTTCGCCTTTGCCATGTGGTGTTTCCAGATGGCGGCGCCGGCGCTGTTCATCCTGTCGATCCCCTATGTGCTGTGGATCGACCGCCACCTCGAAAAGCCCAAGGATGGCGCGTTCATGCTGGGCGCGTGGCTGATCGGATCGAAGGAGCCGGTGGACGAGGCCGCGATCCACAACCATCTGCGCAGCTGGGCGGTGAAGGCATTCTTCCTCGCCTTCATGCTCGCGATCGTGCCGCCGGGGTTCGGCGCATTCGTGCGCGCGGACGCGAGCGGCATCCTGACCAACCCGATCGCGCTCGCCAACTGGCTGATCACCGGCATGTTCATGCTCGACGTGGCGTTCGCGACGGT
>JBKBTU010000412.1:0-1029 GCA_046290715.1 Sphingomonas sp.
TTGCGCGCGCAGGATCTCAGTTCTGCCCCTGGGCAGCCAGGTGACAGCCATGTTCAGGCCGTCGTCGATGAAGTCGACATCGGCGCGCGATCCGTCGTCGCAATACATGATGCGTTGCGCAATCAATCGAGGTGTCAGATGCTTTTCATGCGCCGGCTCAGTCGGTCCGCTCGGCGCGGGATTGCACGCCCCTACGACCATACCCGCGAACAGAACGGCGCCGATGCGCGCGGCTGTCAGGCCAGGCAGGTGCCGCACGGCGTGCATCGCCCTCACCACAGCACGCCGTGATCGGGCGTCACCGGCTCAGGGGCTGGCAGTCCAGCCGTCTGAAGAAGGTCGATCTCGATCGTGCGGCACATGGCCGTGAGCGGGACATCGTGGACGCTATTGGCGAACGGATCAGTCAGATCCTCGCCGATGCTCAGCACCGCAAGGAAGACGAGTCCGATCAGCGTCGATCCGATCGGCGTGGCGAGCCCCAGGGATTCGACCAGCGCAATCGGGAGCAGCACGCAGAACACGCGCGTGAAGAGGTTCGGAAAGAACCGAAAGCCATTGGGCAGCGGCGTGTTCTTGATCCGCTCCATGCCGCCCTGCGCATTGGCGATGTCGATCAGGACGCGCTCGACAGTTGCCTGCTGGATTTCGGTGATCCGACCTTCCGCGAGCGCGTCGGCGTAGATGCCCGATATGTCCTCCAAGAGTGCGTTCGCAGGGTTCAGGCGAGCGACCGCCATATCGGCGACGTCCGTTCCAGCGATCCGGCCAATCTCTTCATAGGGCGACTGTCGGCGAAGCTGGCAGCGCATCGAGTGCGCGAAGGCGATCTGCCGCAGGATGATGTTGTGCCGCATCTCGCTGCCCTCGGGTTCTCCCTTGGTCAGGCTGCGTGTGATCCTAGCCAGGCTGCGCGACGCATTGATGAGCGCGCCCCAAAGGGTTCGCGCTTCCCACCAGCGAGCATAAGCAGCGTTGGTCCGAAACCCCATGAAGAGCGCGATGGCAGTGCCAAACAGCGCCGTCGGC
>JBKBTU010000413.1:0-1020 GCA_046290715.1 Sphingomonas sp.
GCGTAAGGCTTGCCGCTGGGCGGGCAGTTAACGGACCCTTTTTCACACATGATCGGTTTGATCCTCGTTACCCACGGTCGCCTCGGAGACCAGTTCGTCGAGGCGATGGAGCACGTTGTCGGCCCGCAAGAGGGCATCGTGACTGTGTGCATCGGCCCCCATGATGACATGGAGCAGCGCCGCACCGACATCGCCGACGCGATTGCTGCGGTCGACAAGGGCGCCGGCGTGATCATCCTGACCGATCTGTTTGGCGGCACGCCGTCGAACCTGGCGATCTCGCTGCTTGATGCGGGGCATGTGGAAGTGATCGCGGGCATCAACCTGCCGATGCTGATCCGGCTGGCGGGCGCGCGCAAGGCGATGGATGTGACCGCCGCGGTGCATGCCGCGCAGGCCGCGGGGCGCAATTACATCACCATCGCCAGCGAATTGCTGGGGCAGGAGACCGCTCCCGCTTCGGCCCCCGCACCGGCCAGAGCCAAGGCCTGACGGAGCGCCGCCGTGGGGGAGGCAAGGCAAAGCATCACCATCGTCAACCGCCGCGGCCTGCACGCCCGGGCGAGCGCGAAGTTCGTGGGCGCGGTGGCGGCCCTGCCTGATGGCGTGAAGGTCACCGTCAGCAAGCCGCCGCACAGCGCCGCCGGGGGCTCGATCCTCGGGCTGATGATGCTCGGCGCGGCCAAGGGTGATGTGATCGAAGTGGCGGTTACTGGCGACAATGCCGAGACGGTGCTAGCCGATCTGATCGCGCTGGTCGCGGACGGCTTCGGCGAGGATTGACGCCGGGCTGCCTTGCCGCCAGCGGTTCCGCTCATGCACAAGCACATCACCGGCTTTTCCAATCCGACCGTCAAATATCTGCGGTCCTTGCGCGACAAGAAGCATCGCAAGCGTGCCGGCCAGTTTCTGGTCGAAGGGCTGCGGCTGCTGGAGGATGCGCGCGCCATGGGCCGCATTCCGCAAGCACTGGTGATGGCCGAGAACCGCGCCCCGCACGAGCTGCTGGCGCGGCTTGAA
>JBKBTU010000414.1:0-1002 GCA_046290715.1 Sphingomonas sp.
GCACAGGCAATGATGGACCTGGGGGCGACGATCTGTACCCCGCGCAATCCCAAATGCCTGCTCTGCCCGCTCGCCGCCGCATGCGCCGCGCGACGCACGGGAGCGCCCGAGGCGATTCCGGTGAAGACGAAGAAGGCCGCGCGGCCCGTGCGGTATGGCACATTCTTCTGGCTAGAGCATGAGGGTGCGGTGCTGCTGGTGCGTCGTCCGGCCCGGGGGTTGCTGGGCGGGATGCGCGCGCTGCCGACGGGGCCATGGGCCGACACTGCACCGGGCCTTGCCGGCGCACCGGTCGCGGCGGAGTGGACCGTGCGCAACGCGCCGATCCGCCACGTCTTCACCCATTTTGACCTGAACGGCGTGCTTGCGACTGCAACACTCGCGCGTCACATAGACGCGGTCGAGGGCGAATGGTGGCCGATCGAGCGACTGGATGAGGCAGGACTTCCGCGGCTGTTCGCCAAGGCAGTCGAGGTGATGGAGAGCAAGGCATGAAGCGGACCTGGATGAGTGGTGGCGTAGCGATGCTGGCGCTGGTGGCGTGTCCGATGGCTGCGACGGGGCAGGTGGCCCCCGCTGCGGCGCCGGCTCAGGCTGCGGCTCCGGTCGAGGCGATGGCCCGCGACTATGTCGCCCAGAACCGCACGCCGGGTATCGTCATCGCTTATGGCATCGGGGATTCGGCGCCCGTGTTCGCCAGCGCCGGGCGCATCGCGATGGAGGCGGATGCAGCGGCTGCCGGGCCCGACTCGCTGTGGCGCGTCTATTCGATGACCAAGCCGATCACCGCGATGGCGGCGATGATGCTGGTCGAGGACGGCAAGCTCAAGCTCGATCAACCGATCGCGGACTTCTTCCCTGGCTTTCGCCAGATGAAGGTGCTGACCAATCCGGCGAACAGTCTCGACAGCCGCCCCGCAACGACGCCGATCACCGTACGGCATCTGCTGACCCATACCGCCGGACTTGGCTATTCGATCATCACCAAGGGGCCGTTGCTCA
>JBKBTU010000415.1:0-978 GCA_046290715.1 Sphingomonas sp.
GCGCCTCGCCCAGCACCACCGCGAGGCTGCCGAGCAGGATCAGCACGCCGCCGGCCGCGAGCAGCAGCGTCAGCCGGCTTCGTCAACGCACTGGCGATCCTCATCTTCATTGCGCAGCTCCCCCAGCTCACCAATGTCGGGTGGGAAACCTACGCGATGGTGGCAGTGGGGCTGGCCATCATTTACCTATTCCCGCGCCTGACAAAGGCGGTGCCGTCGCCGCTGGTAGCGATCGTCATTCTCACGGCCGTATCGATCTACGCAGGGATCAAGGTCAACACGGTTGGTGACATGGGCAAGCTGCCCTCGTCGCTTCCTTCGTTCTGGATCCCACAGGTGCCGTTCACGCTCGACACTCTGCGGATCATCTTTCCGTTCTCGTTGACGATGGCCGCCGTGGGCTTGCTCGAATCGATGATGACCGCCCAGATCGTCGATGATCTGACCGACACGCCCTCGAACAAGCGTCGCGAGATGAAGGGGCAGGGGATCGCCAATTTCCTTACCGGCTTCCTCGGCGGCATGGGCGGCTGCGCCATGATCGGTCAGTCGGTCATCAACATCAAGTCAGGCGGCTCGACGAGGCTTTCGACCTTCGTTTCCGGCGTCTTCCTGCTGTTCCTGATCGTCGTCCTGGGACCGCTGGTTGCCCGCATCCCGATGCCGGCGCTTGTCGCAGTCATGATCATGGTGTCGATCGGCACCTTCTCGTGGGGATCGATCAAGAACCTCAGGAGCCATCCGTGGCAGTCGTCGGTCGTCATGCTGGTGACGGTGCTGGTGGTCGTCTCGACCCATGACCTCGCCCAGGGTGTGGTCGCCGGCGTGGTGCTTTCAGGCCTGTTCTTCGCCAGCAAGGTCAAACGCCTGTTCGACGTCTCGTCGGAGCTGAGCGGCGACGGCAAGACGCGCACCTATCGCGTGTCGGGTCAGGTGTTCTTCGCCTCGTCCGAACGGTTCGCCGACGCCTTCGACTTC
>JBKBTU010000416.1:0-976 GCA_046290715.1 Sphingomonas sp.
GGGCGTGTACGAACTGGCGTTCAACGTCATGCCGGTCGGCGACGATACCGTGTTCGAACAGCTCAGAACGCTTTCGCCCGACAGCGTCGTCGAGCTGACCGCGACCGGCGCCGTCCGGCACGCCGTCGCCAAGCCGCTGCCGGATGTGGCAAGCGACCTGCCCCTGCCCGAACTGATCGCGCGCCACCGCGAGCGGCTCCGCGCCATCGTCGGCGCGCATGTCGATGCGTTGGGCGGCAATGTCCGCGCGCCGCTGTCGGGCGGGCTCGACTCCCGCCTGGTCCTGGCCGCGCTGCGCGACCGCGGCTGCGCCGCATATCTATGTCTATGGCGTGCCGGGCGACGAGGATGTCGTCATCGCCCAGGCGATCGGCGCAGCGCTGGGCTTTCCGGTCGAATGGCATGACAAGCAGCAGGCGCAGATCGCGCCCGAGGCCTTTGCCGCGCTGGTTGAACGCAACTTCCACCAGTTCGACGGACTGCCGACATTCGGCAATATCTTCGACAATGGCGCGCATGGCGCCGCGCAACGCGCGCGCCATGCCGATGGTGCGCTGGCCGTGTCGGGCGGCTGCGGAGAGATCTACCGCAACTTCTTCTACCTGCCCGACCGCCGCTACACCGCGCACGACATTGCCGGGACCTTCTTCGCGCGGTTCGTGGCCAGCGATGCCACGGCGCGCTTCGACCCCGGCGCGTTTCTCGACCGGATCGCGGGCAAGATCGCCGCGGCGCTCGCCCCGCCCGACGCGACCGGGCGGCTCGCGCGCAACCGCGTCGAACAAATCTATCCGCGCATCCGCTGCCGCGCGCTGTTCGGCCGGGAAATCAGCCTCGAAGCGCGCTTCAGCCCGTATCTGATGCCGTTTCTCGACCATCGCGTCGTTGCCGAAGCCATGACCCTGCCGCTCGCGCGCAAACATGCCGGGCGGTTCGAGGCGGCGTTGCGCAACGCGATCGACCCCGCGCTCGCCGC
>JBKBTU010000417.1:0-973 GCA_046290715.1 Sphingomonas sp.
CCCCCGAACAGACGCGCCAGACCGAGGTCATGCGCGCCCTGGCCCTGGGCCTGGGCACTTTCGAGCGGATGCGGGCCCATGACGTGCATCTGCTGGCGGCCCAGCTGTCGCCGCGCCGGGCCTGAAGGCCGCGCGAGCGGCGGTTCAGGGCTTGCGCTTGAAGGTGTCGCCGATCTCCGCCGCGTCCGGCCCGTCGGGTCCCGCGCTGCGTCGCTCCTGCTGACCGACCTTCTTCACATCGGCGTCCGAGGTCAGGGCGTCCGGCTTGCCCGCCGGCTCGGCGCCGTTCTTCTCCCGGCCCTTGGTCTGTTCGCGGTCCATGGTGATCTCCCTTGCTGGGAGAGGAGCGCGGGGGGAGGGGCGGGGTTCCGTCAGTTCCCCGTATCCACCTTCGCCACCACCGACATTCCCGGCGCCAAGCGATCCATGCCCGCCTGACCCGGCTCGATCCTGATCCGCACCGGAATCCGCTGGGCGACCTTGGTGAAGTTGCCGGTGGCGTTGTCCGCGCGGATGACGCTGAACTCGCTGCCGGCGGCGGGGGCGATGCGTTCGATGCGGCCGCGCAGGGTCTGGCCGCCCAGGGCGTCGACGGTGATCTCGACCGGCTGGCCGATGCGGATGTCGCGCATCTGGGTTTCCTTCATATTGGCCGTGATCCAGACCGTGTCGGGGACCAGGCCCATCAGCTGGGTGCCGGCGGTGACATACTGGCCCTGGCGCACGCCGATTTCGCCCAGACGGCCGGGGCGGGGGGCGATGATGCGGGTGTTGGCCAGGTCGATCTGGGCCAGGCGGACCGCGGCCTGGGCGTTTTCGACCGAGGCGGCCAGGCTGTCGCGATTGACCACGGCTGAGGTGACGCCGGTCTGGGCCACGCCCTCGGCGGCCTGGGCCTGGGCCAGCTGGGCCTGGGCGTTGCGCAGGGACGCGACGGCGATGTCCACATGGGATTGCGACACCCAGCCGCCGG
>JBKBTU010000418.1:0-969 GCA_046290715.1 Sphingomonas sp.
ACGCGCCAGTTGCGCGTCCTTGCGCTTCTCTCCTGCCTCCACCTCGTTCCACAGCGTCGTGCGATCCGCCAACCGTACTGGTGCGTCCTTTGGCAACAGCACCTCGGAGTGAATGACGCCTGCCTTGTTGGAGAAGTCGTGAGCGCGCCCAAGCCGCGCGTCGTGCAGCTCGGATGCGGAGCGATACGCAGCGGACGCAACGGCGCTGGAGCCGTTCGCACGGCTGATGACCTTGGCGCTGAAATGATAGATCGCCATTGCGAGCGGCATGATGCACTTCTTAGCGCACGTCGGCAACGACGTATAAGCGCGCACTCACGATCTGCTTCGCATCTCCTGATTGACTTGGTTCTGCCTTCTGATGTGGGTTGCTCTGCCCTGCCGTTTTGCTAGGCTGCTGCGATCAAGACGCGGACGATGGAGGCACCATGCGCAAGGTGCGGGACTATAACGCGGAACTGAAGGCGCTGGAGGACAAGGCGCGTGGCCTGAAGGCGCGCCGGGTCGAACAGCTCGGCCAGCTTGTTACCGCCACGGGTGCGGATGCGCTCGACATGGAAATACTCGCCGGCGTGCTGCTCGATGCCGTTGCATCGCAGAACGCGGAAGCGAAGGAGGCGTGGCGCACGAAGGGCGCCGCCTTCTTTCAACGGCGCGGGCGCAAGGGTGGGCGGACTGCTGGCGGCAACAGCGACGGCACAGGCGCGCAACCGGGCGCTGATCCTGCGTCTGGAAGCGGCGCGGCGTCGGACTGATACGCGGGGCTGGGTCGTGCAAAGGCGCGAACGCACCCGCCACCTGATCGAGCTGGGCGGCCTCGTCCAGAAGGCCGGCCTGGTCGATCTCGCCGATGACGATCGCGCGACCATTTACGGCGCGCTGCTCGAACTGGTCGGACGCGCTCGCGGCGACGATGCCGGCGACACGCTCACACTCTGGAAGCGGCGCGGCAAACGCGCATTCGACGCG
>JBKBTU010000041.1:0-14453 GCA_046290715.1 Sphingomonas sp.
GAAGCTCGTCGAGAGCTTCCGCGTGGTGAAGGACGCCGCCGAAGAGGCGAAGGACAACGCCACCAGCGGCATCGTCGACGAATGGACCGACCAGGCCGAGGAGCGCGCCTGGTTCCTGTTCGAAGCGAGCCGCAAGGGCTGAGCGGTCATCGGGATCGGGGAGGACCGTTCGGTCCTCCTGCCGTTCGATGAGGCAAATATTGCGCTGACCTATGTTGTACAGGGAAAGGCCGGTCGAGACTGTGGCCGGCGACCGCTTGCGATACGAGCGCGCGGGGCTGATCCGGCCACGCCCCCGCCCAAAACCTGCTATCGCATATGGCTGGGACGGCTGCGGGTTCCGGGGAAAAACATGGCACCCCGATATTCTTCGTCACCCCGGACTCGTTCCGGGGTCCACCGCGCCGCATAATCCGCAGCAGGCACGTGTGCGGCACGGTGGATGCCGGAACGAGTCCGGCATGACGGAGGATTGAAGAACGCCGCCGCGGATCTGACAGCTCATAAGCGATTGCGCTGCCTATCCGAGGAAGAGGGGTGCAAGCACACCCCAAACCGATCCACCGCCCGATCCGCATCGGCGTCACCGTAACGGGAGCGGATCGATCGTGCCATGCGTTCGACCCGCATGCACGCCTTCGCCGCGCTTCTCGATTCGCTCATCTACACCCGCGGGCGCAACGCCAAGCTGAAGCTGATCGTCGATTATCTCCACGCGACGCCCGATCCCGATCGCGGCTGGGCGATGGCGGCGCTGACCGGCGATCTCGACCTGCCCGGCGTCAAACCCGCGCAGATCCGCGCGCTGATCGAGGCGCGGGTCGACCCCGTGCTGTTCCGGATGAGCCGCGACTATGTCGGCGACACCGCGGAGACGGTGGCGCTTTTGTGGCCCGCTCCCGTTCCCGCGCCCGACGGTGGGCCGCTGTCGATCACCGCGGCGGTGGATGCGCTGCGCCACCTGTCGCGGTCGGACGCGCCGGCGGTGCTCGCGGGCATGCTCGACCGGCTCGATGCCGAGGAGCGGTTCGCATTGCTCAAGATGGCGACCGGGGGCCTGCGCATCGGCGTCTCCGCGCGGCTCGCCAAGACCGCGCTGGCGCAGGCGTTCGGGCTCGACGTCGACGCGGTGGAGGAGGTGTGGCACG
This sequence comes from Sphingomonas sp., assembly GCA_046290715.1. Lineage (GTDB taxonomy): Bacteria > Pseudomonadota > Alphaproteobacteria > Sphingomonadales > Sphingomonadaceae > Sphingomonas. The sequence continues at coordinate 1,149 of JBKBTU010000041.1, forward strand.
GCCTCGCCCCGCCCTACGCCAGCCTGTTCGCCTGGGCGGGCGGCACCGGCGCGCAGCCGACGCCCGCGGACGTGCCGGTGTTCCGGCCGTTCATGCTCGCGCACGGGCTGGAGGACGCGCAGGTCGACCTCGCCGATTATGCCGCCGAATGGAAATGGGACGGCATCCGCGTCCAGATCGTCCATGTGAACGGCCAGACGCGGCTCTACAGCCGCACCGGCGACGACGTCACCGGCAGCTTTCCCGATGTCGCCGCCGCCTTCGCCGAACCCGGCGCGGTCGATGGCGAGCTGCTGGTCAAGGGCGAGTTCCAGGGCGGCGCCCTCGACGAAGGGGGTGGGGCGGCGAGTTTCAACGCCCTCCAGCAGCGGCTCGGGCGCAAGGTGGTGAGCCAGAAGATGCTCGCCGACTATCCCGCCTTCGTCCGCCTCTACGACATCCTGTTCGACGGCACCGAGGACCTGCGCGCGCTGCCGTGGGCCGAGCGGCGTGCGCGGCTCGAGGCGTTCGTCCCCCGCCTCGACCCCGACCGCTTCGACATCAGCCAGGTGATCGAGGCGGCGAGCTTCACCGAGCTGGAGGCGATCCGCGCCGGCGCGCGCGACGCGGCGATCGAGGGGGTGATGCTCAAGCGCCGCGACTCGCCCTATGTCGGCGGTCGCCGCGCGGGCCTCTGGTACAAATGGAAGCGCGATCCGCTGACCGCCGATTGCGTGATGATGTATGCGCAGCGCGGCAACGGCCGGCGCTCGTCCTATTACAGCGACTATACGTTCGGCTGCTGGACCGACGATGGCGAGCTGCTCCCCGTCGGCAAGGCCTATTCGGGGATCACCGACGAGGAGTTGCGGATGCTCGATTCGTTCGTGCGCCGCCATACGCTCAACCGCTTCGGCCCGGTGCGCGAGGTGGAGAAGACGCTGGTGCTGGAGATCGCGTTCGACTCGATCCACGCGTCGACCCGCCACAAGTCGGGCGTCGCGATGCGCTTCCCCCGCATCGCCCGCATCCGCACCGACAAGCCCGCGGCGGAAGCCGACCGGGTGGAGACGCTGCGACGGCTGGTGACTTGAGTATCGGTGATATGATCCATATACGCTTCGTATAACGGAGGGCGATATGGGCATCGTGAAGATCGACGACGACTTGCATGAGGCGGTGCGCCGGGCGAGCACGGTGATGTGCCGGTCGATCAACGCACAGGCGGAATTCTGGATGAGGATCGGCCAGCTCGCCGAAGCCAATCCGACGCTGTCGTTCAACGCGATCGTCGCCGACCGGCTGGCGGAGGCGCAGCGCGACCCGGCACCGGCGCTGGCCGCCTGACATGGTCAAGACCCCCGACGAGCTCGCGCTGATGCGCATTGCCGGCAGGCTGCTCGCCAGCGTGTTCGAGATGCTCGACGAACAGGACCTCGCCGGCCGCTCGACGCTGGAGATCAACGACCTGGTCGAGCGCTTCATCACGATCGACCTCGCCGCGCGCCCCGCGAGCAAAGGGCAATATGGCTTCGGGTTCGTGCTCAACTGCTCGATCAACGCGGTGGTGTGCCACGGCGTGCCCGACGCGGCGACGATCGTGCGCGAGGGCGACATCATCAACCTCGACATCACGCTGGAGAAGAACGGCTTCATCGCCGATTCGAGCAAGACCTATCTGGTCGGCGCCCCCTCCCCGGCGGCGCGGCGACTCGTCCGGGTCGCGCGCGAGGCGATGTGGAAGGGGATCGGCCAGGTCCGGCCGGGCGCGCATCTCGGCGACATCGGTTTCGCGATCGAACGGCACGCCAAGAAGCACGGCTATTCGGTGGTCCGCGAGTATTGCGGTCACGGCATCGGCCGCGACATGCACGAGGAACCGCAGGTGATGCACTTCGGCCGCGCCGGTACCGGCCTGCGCCTGCGCGAGGGCATGGTCTTCACCATCGAGCCGATGCTCAACCAGGGTTCGCGCAAGGTGGTGACCAGCGACGACGGCTGGACGGTGCTGACCGGCGACGGCAAGCTCTCGGCGCAGTTCGAGCACACCGTCGCGGTGACGCACGACGGCGTCGAGGTCCTGACGCTGCGACGCGACGAGCGCCTCGCGCGCGCCGCCTAAAATGCGATCCGGCACGGCCGGATCGGGGCCGGCACCGCTTCCGCGCAAGTGGATCAGACTTTAACGCGCCCGCCCGACCTCCTCGCCGAGTTTGATCTCGAACAGCGTCGGCCAGTATTTCCCCGTCACGAACAGGCGGTCGTGCGCGGCGTCATAGGCGATGCCGTTGGCGACCGCGTCGGGATCGGGATTGCCGATCTCCGCGATGAGCGGGCGCAGGTCGATGAGGCCGTCGACCTTGCCGGTCGCGGGATCGATACGCGCGATGAAGCCGCTCATCCAGACGTTGGCGAGGATGCGGCCGCGGACATATTCGAGTTCGTTGAGCTGCTTCAGCGGCCGCCCGTTCAGCGTCACCGCGATCCGTCCGCGGGGCGCGAAGGTCGTCGGGTCCATCACGCGCAGCGTCGGCGTGCCGTCGGACAGGATCAGCCGGTCGCCGTCGGTGGTCATCCCCCAGCCCTCGCCCGCATAGCGGAACGGGTTGCCCGTGCGCGTCAGGCCGGGCAGCGTCCAGCGGAAGCCGATACCGGTCTTCCAGGTGACGCTGAGCAGCTGGTTCTTCCAGCAGGCGATACCCTCGCCGAACAGTTCGGGCGCGAGTCGCGCACGGCCGGTGACCTTGCCTGCGGGCAGCGCGACACGGCGGATGTCGGAGGCGCCTTCCTTGCCCGTGCTCTCGTAAAGCGTGCCGCCGCAGAACAGCAGCCCCTCGGTGAACGCGCCTGTGTCGTGCGGCAGGCGCGCGACGACGCTCGCGGCATAGACCGGCACGCCGTCCGGTGCCGGCGCGGCGGCTTGGGAAGCGGGTGGCCGCTGCGGCCCGCCGCCTGTGGCTGCTGCTGCGATCATGACCAGCGCCAGCTTCATCACGCGTCACGTCCCTTTCGTTTGGTCATGCGACGCTTTGTGCGGTTCTGGCGAGGGTGCCGCAAGGGCTATGCGGAGAGGGCGTCACACTCACCCTCACCCTTCCGGCGCTGCGGGGCCCCATGAAAGTAATACTTTCATGGGCCCCCTTGCGCCTCCCTCCTTCTCCCGATGGGAGAGGGGAAGACGCCGAAGGCGCCGGAAGGGTGAGGGTGGGCGCGCCGCACTGTGTCAGCCAGACGCCGTCGCGAGCCGCTCACCCCCAACGCAAAAGGCCCGGCACCGCATCCGCGGGCCGGGCCTCTCGTTACCGGGTCGGAACCGTTACGACGCGGCCGACAGGTTCACTGCGGCATACTTGCCGCGACGATCGACCTCGAGCTCGAACTCGAGCTTGTCGCCCTCGTTGAGGGTCGCCATGCCGGCGCGCTCGACCGCCGAGATGTGCACGAACGCGTCGGGCTGGCCGTCGTCGCGCTGGATGAAGCCGAAGCCCTTCATGGCGTTGAAGAACTTGACCGTGCCGGTCGCCTTCTCGCCGGTCAGCTGACGCTGCGGGCCGCCGGCGCCGCCGCGCGGGCCACGATCGCCGAAGCCGCCTTCGCGCGGCTCGCGCGGAGCGCGCTCGGTGACCGCCATCGGCTCGCCGTCGATCTTGAGTTCGGTCGCCGAGATGCGGCCGCCGCGATCGACGAGGGTGAAGCCGAGCGGCTGCCCTTCGGCGAGCGCGCTGAGGCCGGCCTGCTCGACCGCCGAGATGTGGACGAACACGTCTTCGCCGCCATCGTCGCGCACGACGAAGCCGAAGCCCTTCTGGGCGTTGAAGAACTTGACCACGCCGGTGCCTTCGCCGACGACCTGCGGGGGCATGCCGCGGCCGCCGCCGAAGCCGCCACCACCGCCGCCGCCACGGTAGCCACCGCCGCCGCCGAAGCCGCCACGGTCGCCGCCGCCGAAGCCGCCACCACCGAAACCGCCGCCGCCGAAGCCGCCACGGTCACCGCCGCCAAAGCCGCCGCCACCGAAGCCACCGCCGCCGTAGCTGCTGCCGCCACCGAAATCGTCGCCGCCGAAACCGTCGCGCTTGTCGCGACCACGTCCGCCACGATTGCCGCGGCCACCTTTGTCGTAACTCATAACCCTGTTCGTCTTCCCGGTTCGCCCGCATCCAATCCGTTCGAAGAACCCGTGCGCCGGACGACGAACGCGAGCCCTCGGGCGCCAAACCTATTGCGCCTTGGGAGTCGCCATAGCGCACAAAACAAGGCGCCGCGAACAAATTCGTCGCAATCGAATGCCGGTTCGTACCAATACTTGCCCGAGCGTGGCACGCGCGGCACAATCCATGTGACTTCCCCGGCGGATAACGGCTGATCCCTGCGTTCATCCTCTTCCCCATTGAGCCACGCGCGGTTGCGGCGTAGGGCCGGCGCATGACCGTTCACTTCCACGAGGAAGACCTCCCCGCCGACGTCTTCGCTCCCGGCGCATCGATCGCCGTCGATACCGAGACGATGGGTCTCATCACGCCGCGCGATCGGCTGTGCGTCGTGCAATTGTCCGATGGCGGCCCGGACGAGCACCTCGTCCGCTTCGGGCCGGGCAGCGACTATGCCGCGCCCAACCTCAAGGCGCTGCTCGCCGACCCCGCGCGCGTGAAGCTCTATCATTACGGCCGCTTCGACATCGCCGCGCTCCAGCATTATCTGGGCATCGTCGCCGCACCCGCCTACGACACCAAGATCGCCTCGCGGCTGGTGCGCACCTATACCGATCGACACGGCCTCAAGGAGCTGGTGCGCGAACTGCTCGGCCAGGAGCTGTCGAAGCAGCAGCAATCCTCCGACTGGGGCGCGCCCGAGCTCAGCGATGCGCAAAAGGAGTATGCCGCCAGCGACGTGCGCTTCCTCCACCGCCTCCAGGCCGAGCTCGACCGGCGACTGGCGCGCGAGGGGCGCACCGCGATCGCGCAGGCGTGCTTCGACTTCCTGCCGACTCGCGCGGCGCTCGATCTCGCCGGCTGGCCGGAGATCGACATCTTCGCCCATGCCTGAGGCGGCCGCATGAGCTCCGCGGTCGCGGAACGCGTCCGCTCGGCCCGGCAGCGCTGGGCGGCACCGGGCAGCCGGCACGACCGGCTGATCGCGCTGCTCAACAGCGGCCTGCCGATCGCGATCGGGGTGCTCTTCGCATTCCTCGTCATGGCGCCGTTGACCGCCGGCAGCGAAGTGTCCTTCGTGCTCGACAAGAACAAGGTCGAGGTCGCCAAGGAGCGGATGAAGCTGCAGGCGGCGACCTATCGCGGTCAGGACGACAAGGGCCAGGCGTTCGCGCTCAACGCCGGCTCCGCGGTGCAGCAGAGCAGCAGCGTGCCGGTGGTGCAGATCAACGGCATGGCCGCCGACCTGCAATTGCAGGACGGCCCGGCGACGTTGCGCGCCGACCATGGCCGCTACGATCTCAATACCGAACAGATGAAGGTCGACGGGCCGATCGCATTCCGCGCCGCCAACGGCTACCGCCTCGACACCAGCGATGCGACGATCGACCTCAAGGCCAAGACGATGAACAGTCAGGGCGAGGTGACCGGCACCGTGCCGCAGGGCAATTTCAGCGCCGACCGCCTCAGCGCCGACCTCGAGGGCCGCACCGTGCGGCTCAGCGGCAATGCCCGCTTGCGGATCGTGCCGCGAGGGGCGAAATAGCGCGCCATGCGTGCCCTTCCCGCCCCCCTCCTGACCGTAGCCCTGCTGCTCGCCGCAGCGCCGGTCGTCGCGCAGACCGCGCACAATTCGAACGCGCCGATCGATTTCGGCGCGGACAATATCGAGTTGCAGGACAAGGCGAACCGCGCCGTCCTGTCGGGCCATGTCGCGGTCAAGCAGGCGGAGATGACGCTCAACGCCGCGCGGATGACGGTCGCCTATACGGGGCAGGTCGTCGGCGGCAATCCGCAGGTCTCGCGGCTCGACGCCAGCGGCGGCGTCACCGTCCGCCGGCCGGACCAGACCGCCAAGAGCCAATATGCGATCTACGACCTCAACCGCCGCGTCATCACCATGCTCGGCGCGGTGACGCTGACGCAGGGCGGCAATACGGTGAACGGCGGCCGGCTGACGATCAACCTCGACAGCGGCCGCGCGGTGATCGACGGTTCCTCGGTCCGCGGCGGCGCAGGCAGCACGCCGGGCGGCGCCGTCACCACCGCGCCGAGCGGCCGCGTGACGGGCACCTTCTCGGTCCCCAAGCGCGATTGATCCTGTAGCTCCTCCCCTGCCAGGGGAGGACTTGGAAACGGGGTGACCGCGTCCTCCGCCCCGCTCATCGAAAGGGGGTTCCCTCGCGCACCGTCCCGCGCCATGACGCGTCGCACATGCACGAAGCCTGCCAAGGGCTTCCTTTCTTCGAAGCAAGGCATCGCCGATGGACGCCGTGACCGACCTCCAGACCGCCGAAGCGATCCGCGAAGCGCCGGTGGGCCGCGGCCTGCAGGCGATCTCGATCGCGAAATCCTACGACAAGCGCGTCGTGCTCACCGACGTTTCGGTATCGGTCGATCGCGGCGAGGTGGTCGGGCTGCTCGGGCCCAACGGCGCGGGCAAGACGACCTGCTTCTATTCGGTGATGGGGCTGGTGAAGCCCGATTCGGGCCGCATCATGCTCGACGGCGAGGATATCACCCGCCTGCCGATGTACCGCCGTGCGATCCTCGGCCTCGGCTACCTGCCGCAGGAGACCAGCATCTTCCGCGGCCTGTCGATCGAGAAGAACATCGGCGCCGTCCTCGAACTCTCCGAACCCGACCCCGCCGAGCGGGTGCGCAAGCTCGACAAATTGCTCGACGAATTCGGCCTCACCCGGCTGCGCGCGTCGCCGGCGATGGCGCTGTCGGGCGGTGAGCGCCGCCGCGCCGAGATCGCCCGCGCGCTTGCGGCCGACCCGTCGATCATGCTGCTTGACGAGCCCTTCGCTGGCATCGACCCGATCTCGATCGCGGACATCCGCGATCTGGTGAAGGATCTGAAGCGCCGCGACATCGGCGTCCTCATCACCGACCACAACGTCCGCGAGACGCTCGACATCGTCGACCGCGCCTACATCATCTACGACGGCCGCGTGCTGTTCGCCGGATCGCCGGAGGAACTCGTCGCCGACGCCAACGTCCGCCGCCTGTACCTCGGCGAGGGCTTCTCGCTGTAGGGGTATGGAAGTGGAGCTCGCCTCCTTCCCCTCTCCCGTCGGGAGAGGGGCAAGCCCCGAAGGGGCGCGGGGTGAGGGTGAGTACGGCGCACTCACCGCACCCACCGCATTCACCCTCACCCTTCCGCCGCCTGCGTCGGCTCCCTCCCCCTCCCGCCGGGAGAGGGACTGGTGAGCCTCGCCCCCCGCCTCGATATCCGGCAGACGCAGTCGCTGGTGATGACGCCGCAGCTGCAGCAGGCGATCAAGCTGCTGGCGCTGTCCAACCTCGAGATCGAGAGCTTCATCGCCGAGGAGGTCGAGAAGAACCCGCTGCTCGAGGCGCAGCAGACCGACGAGGTCGTCCGCCCCGAACGCCCCGAGCGCGACGAGCCCGCCGGTGCCGACGAACTGGTCAGCGGCGCCGCCAAGGCCGATCCGCTCGACGTCGACTATGCGACCGAGAGCCATCAGCAGGACAGCGTCGCCGACGGCGGTGGCGGCTTCGACGGGGCGCTGTCGATGACCGGCGGCAGCGCCGGCGGGGGCCTCGGCGGGGAGGACGGACCCGACTTCGACTCCTTCGCCGATACCGAGGCCAGCCTCGCCGACCATCTGCTCGCGCAGGCGGGCGCGGTGGTGGACGGCGCGGACTGGTTCATCGCGCAGCACCTGATCGACCAGCTCGACGAGGCGGGCTATCTCACCGTGCCGCTGCTCGACATCGCCAACCGGCTCGGGATCGCGCTCGCCCGCGTCGAGCGGGTGCTGGCGCTGATCCAGACGCTCGACCCGACCGGAGTCGGCGCGCGCGACCTCGCCGAATGCATCGCGCTCCAGGCGAAGGAGGCGGACCGCTACGATCCCTGCATGGCGCGGCTGATCGATAATCTCGACCTGCTCGCGCGCGGCGACCTCGCCCGGCTGAAGCGGATGTGCGGCGTCGACGACGAGGACATGGCGGACATGATCCGCGAGCTGCGCGGCTACGATCCCAAGCCCGGATGCCGCTACGGCGGCGAACCCGCACTGGCGGTGACCCCCGACCTGTTCGTCCAGAAGACCAAGGCCGGCTGGGGCATCGAACTCAACGCCGCGACGCTGCCGCGCGTGCTGGTCAACCGCCGCTATTATCACGAGCTCAGCCACGGCCCGCAGGACAAGGCGTCCAAGGCGTGGCTGTCGGATGCGCTCGCGAGTGCGAACTGGCTGATCAAGGCGCTCGACCAGCGCCAGCGCACGATCATCAAGGTCGCCGCCGAGATCGTGAAGCAGCAAGAGGCCTTCTTCCTGAAGGGCGTCGCGCATCTCAAGCCGATGACGCTCGCCCGCGTCGCCGAGGCGATCGAGATGCACGAATCGACGGTCAGCCGCGTCACCAGCAACAAGTATCTGAGCTGCGCGCGCGGCGTCTTCGAGCTCAAATATTTCTTCACCAGCGCGATCCAGTCGGCGGACGGCGGCGACGCGGTGTCGGCCGAAGCGGTGAAAAGCGCGATCCGCACGCTCATCGCCGGCGAGGGCGCCAAAATCCTGTCCGACGACACGCTGGTCGAACTGTTGCAGGCCAAGGGCTTCGACATCGCCCGCCGCACCGTCGCCAAATATCGCGAAGCAATGGGCATCGGCAGCAGCGTCCAGCGCCGGAGAGCGCGGGCGCTGGAGGGATAGACGCCCTTTTCGTCACCCGGCCTCGACCCGGGGCCCGCTTTCCTCTCGGGTCGCACGAAGAAGCGGGACCCCGGGTCAAGCCCGGGGTGACGGCTTCGTCGTAGATGTCAGGCGAGCGTCTCGAACAGGTCCCGCCACGCCGGGTTGCCCCGCTCGATCAGCTCGAACTTCCACGCGCGGTGCCAACGCTTCAACCGCTTCTCGTGCGCGATACACTCTTGCATCGTTTCACCGCGTGCCGCCCATACGAGCTTATCGAGCCCATACCGCCGGCAGAAGTCGGAGCCATCACCGTTGCGATGCTGATGAACACGCGCAGCGAGACAGGCCGTGACGCCGACGTACATCGCGCCACGATAGCGATCGCTCATGATGTAGACCCAGCCGCCGCGCGGATATGCCATGCTGCATTCTTGTTTTGTCGCCGACTACCGTCAAGCGTACGCCCCCGTCACCCCAGCCTTGAGCCGGGGTCCCGCTTTTTCCGCTCGGGTACCGGTAAAGAGCGGGACCATGGGTCGCGCCCGGGACGACGCCCGCCGGGCCCTCAATCGTCCTCGTCTTCGAAGCCGACCAGCGCCAGCGCGCGCGCCTTGATCTGGCGGGTCATGCACCAATGGACCAACGCCTCCTCGCGGCCGTGCGTCACCCACACCTCCTTGGGCGCGATCTCGCTCAGCGTCGTGGTCAGCTCGTCCCAGTCGGCATGGTCTGAGAGGATCAGCGGCAGTTCGACGTTCTTCTGCCGCGCGCGCTGGCGGACGCGCATCCAGCCCGAGGCCATCGCGGTGATCGGGTCGGGCAGCCGCCGCGACCAGCGGTCGTTGAGCGCACCGGGCGGGCACATCACGACATGCCCCGCCATGTCCGCCTTCTTGGCCTCCGCGACCGGCAGCAGCTCGCCCAGCCGCACCCCCTGCTCCCGGTAGAGGTCGCACAGGCGCTGCAACGCGCCGTGGAGGAAGATCGGCGCCTCGTGCCCGCGCGCGCGCAATTCCGCGATCACCCGCTGCGCCTTGCCGAGCGCATAGGCGCCGACGAGCACGCAGCGATCGGGATTGGCGTGCAGCCGCTCGATCAGCTTGTCGATCTCGTCGCCGGTGTCGGGATGGCGGAAGACGGGCAGTGCGAACGTCGCCTCGGTGACGAAGACGTCGCATTTGACCGGTTCGAACGGCGCACAGGTCGGGTCGGCGCGCCGCTTGTAGTCGCCCGACACGACGACCCGCTCGCCGCGAAAATCGAGCACGATCTGCGCCGATCCCAGCACGTGGCCGGCGGGGACGAAGCCCACCTCCACCTCGCCCATCCGGATCGTCTCGCCATAGGCGACGGGATGGCCCGCCTGTTCGCCGTAGCGCGCGTCCATGATCGCCAGCGTCTCAGGCGTAGCCCACACGGCGCCGTGACCGCCGCGCGCATGGTCGGCATGGCCGTGCGTCACCAGCGCGCGCGGTTCGGGTTCGGACGGGTCGATCCAGGCGTCGGCGGGCTTGACGTAGATCCCATGCGGATGCGGTTCCAGCCAGTCGCCCAATCGTGCCATGCGTGTCACTACGCGCGAGCGCGCCGACGGTGCCGCCGGATCGAAAGCGCACCCCCGGCCGTTGCAGCCCCAACGATCCGTCGTGGGAGAGAATCGATGGTTATCAGCACCTTCTGGGGTCTCGTCGTGTTCGTCGGCGCGATGGTCCTGCTCGGCGTGCTCATCTGGGCGAAGTTCAACAACCGCGTCTCGAAGGAGCAGCATCGCCGCACCGAACAGGCGACGCACGACCTCTACCAGGGCGATGCCGTGGAGCACGACCGGCGCTGACGCGAAAGCAGCCGCCGCGGACAGGCTGGTACGGCGACTATCCGGCAGCCGTGTTCCGGCGCAGGCCGGAACCCTGGGCCAGGCAGAACAACCGCGTGCAGTCTCCGCAACCCTGGGCTCCTGCCTTCGCAGGAGCACAATTTCGGTGATGCGACGGCTGGCCCTTGGTGACTGTCGACCGATGGGGCGCATGGCATGGCATGGCATTCCCTCGCCCCCACCGCCCACCTACATAGGTGAGGATGGACCTTCCGCAGCCGCTTTCCGACTGGTTCGCCTCCCGCGGCTGGCGTCCCCGCCGGCATCAGCTCGACATGCTGCGCGAGGGCCGCGCCGGGCATCACGCGCTGCTCGTCGCCACCACCGGTGCCGGCAAGACGCTCGCCGGTTTCCTCCCGACGCTCGCCGAGTTGATCGAGGCGCCTACCGCGGGCCTGCACACGCTCTACGTCTCGCCGCTGAAGGCGCTGGCGGTCGACATCCAGCGCAACCTCGTCACCCCGATCGACGAGATGGGGCTCGACCTGCGCGTCGAGACCCGCACCGGCGACACGCCGTCCGACCGCAAGGCGCGCCAGCGGGTGAGGCCCCCGCAGATCCTGCTGACCACGCCCGAATCGCTGTCGCTGCTGCTGAGCTATCCCGACAGCTTCACGATGTTCGAAGGGCTGAAGACGATCGTCATCGACGAGGTCCACGCCTTCGCCACCGGCAAGCGCGGCGATCTGCTCTCGCTGTGCATGGCGCGATTGCAGCGGATCAGCCCCGGCCTGCGCCGTGTCGCGCTGTCGGCGACGGTGGCGGATACCGACGGCTATCGCGCCTGGCTCGCGCCCGACGGCGACATCGACCAGGTGGCGATGGTGCAGGGCGAGCCCGGCGCCGATCCCGACATCGCCATCCTGCTGCCGCAGGACCGCGTGCCCTGGTCGGGCCATTCGGGCCGCTACGCCGCCGAGCAGGTGATGGCGGAGATCGAGACCCACAAGACCTCGATCATCTTCTGCAACACGCGCAGCCTTGCCGAGCTGATCTTCCAGGATTTGTGGAAGGTCAACACGATGAGCCTGCCGATCGGCGTCCACCACGGCAGCCTTGCGCTCGAGGCGCGCCGCAAGGTCGAGGGCGCGATGGCCGCGGGGCGGCTGCGCGCGCTGGTCGCGACCGCCAGCCTCGACCTCGGCGTCGACTGGGGCGATGTCGACTGCGTCATCCAGATGGGCGCGCCCAAGGGTTCCAGCCGCCTGCTCCAGCGCCTCGGCCGGTCCAACCACCGGCTCGACGAGGCATCGGAGGGCATCCTCGTCCCCGGCAACCGTTTCGAATATCTCGAAGCGCGCGCGGCGCTCGACGCGGTCGAGGCGGGCGAGCTCGACCCGGACCTGTTCCGCCCCGGTGCGCTCGACGTGCTGGCGCAGCACGTCATGGCGCTCGCCTGCGCCGCACCGTTCGACCAGGCGGCGCTGCTCGATGAAATACGCTCCGCCCTGCCTTATTCGGCGCTGACCGACGAGACGTTCGACCGCGTGCTCGGCTTCATCCGCGACGGCGGCTACAGCCTCAAGGCCTATGACCGGTTCAAGCGGCTGACGCAGGATCCCGACGGCCTGTGGCGCGTCAGCCACCCCAAGTTCGTTGCGCAGCACCGCCTCAACGCCGGCATCATCGTCGAGGCGACGATGCTCAACGTCCGCTTCAAGAACGGCCGCAACCTCGGCAAGGTCGAGGAAGGCTTCGCCGCGCAGCTCAGCCCCGGCGACACCTTCTTCTTCGCCGGCCTGTCCTGCGAGGTCGAGCGGATCGACACCGAGGATCTCGTCGTCCGCGCCTCGTCCAAGCCGGCGCGCATCCCGACCTATGGCGGCAGCCGCATGCCGCTGTCGACCAACCTCGCGACGCGCGTGCGCGGCTTTCTCGCCAGCCCGGAGGAATGGCAGCGCTTTCCCGACGACGTGCGCGAATGGCTGCAATTCCAGCAGAAGCGCTCCGCGCTGCCGCGCCCCGGCCAGCTGCTGGTCGAGACCTTCCCCCGCGAAGGGCGGCATTACATGGTCGCCTACAGCTTCGAGGGGTGGAACGCGCACCAGTCGCTCGGCATGCTCGTCACCCGGCGGATGGAGGCGGAGGGGCTCAAGCCCCTGGGCTTCGTCTCCAACGATTATGCGCTCGCGGTCTACGGCCTCGAAAAGATCACCGACCCCGCGCGGCTCTTCAGCCCCGACATCCTCGAACACGAATTCGTCGACTGGGTGCAGCAGTCGCACCTGCTCAAGCGCGCGTTCCGCGAGGTGGCGGTGATCGGCGGCCTCGTCGAGCGCCAGCATCCCGGCAAGCGCAAGACCGGGCGGCAGGTCACCTTCTCGACCGACCTCATCTACGACGTGCTGCGCAAGTACGAGCCGACGCACCTGCTGCTCCAGGCGGCCTGGGATGACGCGCGGGCGCGGATGACCGATGTCGGCCGGCTGGCGGACCTGCTCGAACGGTCAGAGCGGGAACTGGTGCACGTGGAACTGGAACGCGTCTCCCCGCTCGCCGTGCCGGTGATGACGATGATCGGCCGCGAGGCGGTGCCGCAGGGGGCGGTGGACGACGAGTTGCTGCTCGAGGCCGAGGGGCTGATTGCGGCGGCGATGCGCCCGGATGCGCCGCTGGAGGGGGACTGACG
>JBKBTU010000419.1:0-965 GCA_046290715.1 Sphingomonas sp.
TTCCCGCAGTCGAGCCGCTGATCGCGGCGGGCGCGCAGGGCGGCAATGGTGTCGCGGTCGACCATCAGTGCCGCACCTCGCTGCCCGACATCTTCGCGATCGGCGACTGCGCGCTCCACGCCAACCGCTTCGCCGATGACATGCCGATCCGGCTCGAATCGGTTCAGAACGCCAATGATCAGGCGACCTTGGTGGCGAAGACGATCATGGGGCCGGAACTGGCCTATGACGCCGTGCCGTGGTTCTGGTCGAACCAGTACGACCTCAAGCTCCAGACCGTTGGCCTGTCGACCGGCCATGACCAGGCGATCTTGCGCGGTGATCCGGCGAGCCGCAGCTTTTCGGTCGTCTATCTGAAGGACGGCCGTGTGATCGCGCTCGACTGCGTCAACGCGACCAAGGATTATGTGCAGGGGCGCAAGCTGGTGGTGGAGCGGTTATCGCCCGACCCCGAGGCTCTCGCCGATGCCAGCGTGCCGCTGAAAGAACTCGCCTGAAAAAAGGCTGGAGGCCCGAGCCGGAATCGAACCGGCGTGCAAGGATTTGCAGTCCTGCGGGGCGGGCATCTCGGAAAGTGCATGAAGTCCTACCAGCGGCAGAAATCTGCGGTTTCCTGGGGGTGTTCGAACGCTGGAACGTTATCGGAACATGCGTGTAAATCGATGCGCGATTACACACGGATTTCGTCGCAGCAGCGCGAGGCTGGTCGCCATTGATCCTTTGTGGCTCTAACGATATGCACTGCCACGAGTTCGCCCCCGCTTCGGGCGTCTGGTCCACGCATGTCGGCAACGACATCAGCAGAGATCGGGGCGAACTCACTTTTCTTCGCCGCGCCAAAAAGTCGGCGCATAGCAGTTGACGGTCAGTGCCGGCGGACGAGGAGCCGATCGACTTCGTGAACATCGTGGCGCGGGTGGTGTTCGTTGGGAAGCGGACTTGAGGGGCCGATCGGTGCGAATCGA
>JBKBTU010000420.1:0-963 GCA_046290715.1 Sphingomonas sp.
CGACGAGGCCGAAGACCGCGGCGACCGCGAACATGACGAGGCTTTGCAGCGGCATCAGTGCGGCGCTCCCGGCCGGACACGTGCATCCATTTCGGGGGCGGCTCGTTTCACGCCCGAACCCCCTAACGGAGACGCATCATGCACGATCACAGCAACATCAAGGAGCATATGACGGTCATCGGCGCCGACGGCGTGCACGTCGGCACCGTCGATCACGTCGACGGCAAGCACCATTACCTGCCCGCCGGCCTGGTGGCGGAAATCGAGGGCGACACGGTGCGCCTGTCGGCCACCGCGCAGAACGCCGTCGACATGTTCGAAGAGGCGGAGTGAGCGATACTCTCCCTCTCCCATCGGGAGAGGGAGGGAGCCGCCGACAGGCGGCGGAAGGGTGAGGGTGGTACCGATCATGCGGTGCCACCCTTTTTCATGCGCGCGACACCCCCGGCCTTTCGCGGATGCGCCGCTCCCTCCTTCTCCCGGAGGGAGAAGGGGATTTGGGTGAGGACGCCGTCGAGATTGGTCATCACGTCGGTGTTGGCGAAGCGGATCACGCGGTAGCCTTGGCGTTCGATGGAGCGGGTGCGGATGGCGTCGTATTCGGTCGTGGCGGCGTGGGTGTCGCCGTCCACTTCGATCACGAGGCGCTCGGAGAAGCACAGGATGTCGGCACGATACGGTCCGAGCGGCGCTTGGTACCGCCATTTCAGATGCGGAAAGGCGTCTCGTAGCGCACGAAGCAGGCGGCGTTCCGGCTCCGGGGCGTCCCTACGCAGTTGCCGAGCGTGCTGGACCGTACCAGATGGCTGGTTGTCGTACAGACGCATGTCACCCTCACCCTTCCGCGCCTGCGGCGCTCCCTCCCTCTCCCAAAGGGAGAGGGATCTGGCTCGTCATTCCCACTCCCAGCGGGAGAGGGAGGGAGCGTCCGTCAGGGCGCGGAAGGGTGAGGGTGACCTGACC
>JBKBTU010000421.1:0-952 GCA_046290715.1 Sphingomonas sp.
CGCGCTACTGATGACCTTGGCGGAAATGAGAGAGATCGCCATGACGCCCGCGATACTGCCTCACTTAGCGCACGTCGGCAACGACGTATAAGCGCGCACTCACAATCCGCTGCGCTCCTCGTGATTGACTTGGTGCTGACATTTCTACCGTTCGTGCTTTACCCCGGTATGGGCGGCACTAGAGTGTTCTCTCTGCTGGTCGCGGAAGGGAGAGACGATGCGGAAGGTGCGCGATTACGATGCGGAGTTGAAGGCGCTCGGCGACAAGGCGCGCGCGCTCAAGGCGAAGCGGGTCGAACAGCTCGGCCAGCTCGTCGCCGGCACGGGTGCCGATGCACTCGATGCGGAGACACTGGCGGGCGTACTGCTGGATGCGGTCGGGTCGAAGGATGCGAGCGCGAAGGAGGCGTGGCGATCGAAGGGCGCGGCCTTCTTTCAGCGGCGCGGGCGCAAAGGTGGCGGCGCTGCTGCGATCGACGGATCGAACGCTCAAGCTGAACCGGGCGGCAACGCTGCGGGCGGAAGCGGCGGAACGGCGTAGCGATACGCGGGGCTGGGTCGTGCAACGCCGCGAACGGACGCGCCACCTGATCGAGCTGGGCGGGCTGGTCCAGAAGGCCGGGCTGGTCGAGCTGGCCGACGACGATCGCGCCACGCTCTACGGCGCGCTGCTCGATCTCGCCGGACGCGCGCGCGGTGATGACGCCGGCGATGTGCTGGCGCTATGGAAGCGGCGCGGCAAGCGGGCGTTCGATGCGGAAGCGGAAACGACGGAGGCGAGCTGATGGCGGATTTCGATATCGAGGCGATCCGCGCCGAAGTGCGCGCGATGGATTTTACGCGCGGCACGCCGGCGGAAGTCGCCATGTGGCGTGAGGACATGGCGGAGTCGCGCGCCAACCTCGTGATCGAGGACATGATTCCGACGCCGAACGATGATGCGTTTTTCGAG
>JBKBTU010000422.1:0-934 GCA_046290715.1 Sphingomonas sp.
GCGGGCTATCATCAGGACGGGCCGCGGCAGGTCAACATGCAGGAGTGGAACTGGAAGGGGATCGACGTCGTCAACGCCCACGAACGCGATGCCGCGGTCCAGATGCAGGGCCTGCGCGAGGCGATCGACGCGGTGGCGAGCGGCCGCTTCGATCCGGCGCCGCTCTATACGCACCGCTACCCGCTCGAACGCCTCGGCGATGCCCTCGACGCAACCCGCGACAAGCCGAACGGGTTCGTGAAGGCGCTGATCGAGTTCGACAGGCCCGCTTCCGAGCAGGGAAGCTAAATGGCGAGCAGGGTTCATGCGGAGATCCCCCTTCACCATCCGCCTCCGGCGAATGGCCCCCTTTTAGCGAAACCTCTACCAAAGTCCTTCTCGTCATGCCGGACTTGTTCCGGCATTCACCGTACCTCGGGAGCCGAAGCATTGATTTTGGAGGAACAGTGGACCCCGGAACACGTCCGGGGTGACGGACCGATCGAAGCGAGCGAAGCGATGTTAACGAAGGTCTCGCTACAGCGAGGAAGGGCTGATTGGAGACTATCATGACCCTGCCACGCGTTGGATTTCTCGGAACGGGCTGGATCGGCCGGCATCGCATGGAGGCGATGGTGGCGACCGGGGCGATCGGCGTCGCGGCGATCTGCGACCCCTCCCCCGACTGCCTCGCCGACGCACGTGCCCTCGCACCGCAGGCGGCGGTGGTCGATTCGCTCGACGCGATGCTCGCGCTCGGGCTCGACGGCGTCGTCATCGCCACGCCGTCTGCGCTCCACGCCGAGCAAGCGGTCGCGGCGCTCAAGGCCGGCGCGGCGGTCTTTTGCCAGAAGCCGCTCGGGCGATCGGCTGCCGAGACGCGCCGCGTGATCGATGCGGCACGCGCGGCCGATCGCCTGCTCGGCGTCGACCTCTCCTATCGCCATACCGAGGG
>JBKBTU010000423.1:0-926 GCA_046290715.1 Sphingomonas sp.
GCCGGATGGCGATGCGCGCCTGAGCGGTCCGGCGCTCAGCGCGCCTCGACGGTCAATACCCCGATCTGCAACTCGACCCGATCGCCGACCCGGGCCCATGCGTCGAGCGTGAGATCGGCGACGAGGTGGCCGCGCAGGTCGAACTCCGCCTCGGGCAGCCCGGCAATCCAGCGATCCAGTGCAGGCGAGGCGACGGCGGTGAGCGAGAGCGCGTGGCGCGCGCCGGCAAAGGTCGCGCTCGCCCAGCGCGTCCATCCCGCCGAGACGATCGCCATATCGACCCCTGCGTCACGTGCCTGGCCGGTCAGGGCGCGTTCGAGCAGCACGCCGGCATCGGGACCGCGGCTCATCGTGCCAGGTCCTGGTCCGGCGCAACGGGCCGACGCGCCAGTTGCGCCTCGATCCGCGCGCAGATTTCCGGTCCCGGCATTCGCCCGTTGCGCAAGTCGTCGACCAGCCGCGGGTCGTTGACCGCCAGCCGCCCGAATTTGGTGCGCGGCATGTCGTAGCGCCGCAAATACCGTTCGATCTTTCCCAAGATAGCCATCGCCTTTCCCTCATCCGCCGAGGCCGCCCCCGACTCATGTGTTCATTAAATGTTGTCTAGGAAAAATCCGGCGGCTATGGTCGCTGCATGGAACCGGAGCATCAGCGCGAGGCATTGGAACGGGCGGCCGCGGATCGCGGCGAATCGCTGGCGGCGTTGTCGCGGCTGATCGGGCGCAATCCCGCCTATCTTCAGCAATATGTCACGCGGGGCAGCCCGCGGGTGCTGGCGGAAGCGGATCGGCGGCGGCTGGCCCGCTATCTGGGAGTTAGCGACGCGGCACTGGGCGGTCCGGTGAACGACGCGCTGGTGGCTGTGGCGCGCGTCGATGCCGGCGCGGCGGCCGGACGCGGGCGGGTGGTGGACAGCGAACGCGCAC
>JBKBTU010000424.1:0-922 GCA_046290715.1 Sphingomonas sp.
GTCTCGCCCATGCTCTCCTTGCGATCGACGATCCGCGTCAGATAGACGCCCGCCTCCGCCACCAGCCAGCGGCCGAGTTCGATCGCGAACCGCGCCTCGGCGAGCGGCGCGGGCCGGGCGTCCAGGGCCTGCGCCAGCCCCTTACCCACGCGCTCGACGTCGAGACTCGCGTCACCCGCGAAATAGGGCACGCCGAACCCGCCGCCCAGATTGACGAGCGGCGGCGCCGCGCCCGCCTCCTCCGCCAGCCGCCCGGCGAGCGCGATCGTCGCCGCCTGCGTCTCGATGATCGCGCTCGCATCGAGTGCCTGGCTGCCGGCATAGATGTGGAAACCGCGCCAATCGACGCCCGCCTCCAGCAGCCGCCGCACCAGCGCGACGGCCTGTGCCGCGTCGACGCCGAAGGGCGATGGCCGCCCTCCCATCTTCATCCCCGATCCGCGCAGCTCGACGTCGGGATTGACGCGCACCGCGATCCGCGGCGTGACGCCGAGCCCGTCCGCCAGCCGGATCGCCCGCTCCGCCTCGCCCGACGATTCGCAATTCAGCGTCGCGCCGCTCCGGATCGCGCCGATCAGCTCGGCATCGCGCTTGCCGGGGCCGGCGAAGCTGATCGCAGCCGCGGGCTTCACCGCCAGCGCGATCTCCAACTCACCGCCCGAGGCGACGTCGAGTCCGTCGACCAGCGGCGCGATCCGGTCGAGCAACGCCGGCAGCGGATTGGCCTTGATCGCATAATGCAGATCGACGCCGGAAAACGCCGCCCGGAACCGCGCGACGCGTGCCGCGACGATGCCGGCGTCGTAGACGAACACCGGCGTCTCGCCCGTCCAGCGCTCCACCGCCTCGCCGGCGATCGTCAGCCCGCCCGATTGGCCGGCGAATTCCGGCGGCAGCGGCCCCATCGGCTTCATGGCATAAG
>JBKBTU010000425.1:0-911 GCA_046290715.1 Sphingomonas sp.
AGATGGCCGGATCCGGGGCAAGCTAACCGGGACGTTCTGTTCGTCGCCAGCTCCAACGCGATATGCCGAACCGATCAGCGCTGTTGATAGCGCAATTTCGGATTACAGCAGGGTAGTCCTTACAGCTCGTGCTGCGGATAACCACCGATGCCGGAGTCGGCTTCCGGATGATCCAGTACGCTGGTCCGTAAAAACGCTCACTCTCTCGATAATGATGTTGACACCCCTCATTCGCTGATGCGATCGTTCACTCACGTGCCGGAGAGTACGAACTCAGAGAGGATGTGAGATGCGCTCGTTGCTGTTTTCGGTTTCGATGATCGCGATGGCGATCCCGGCCGCCGCCTTCGCCCAGACTGCCGGGGACCGGGCGCCCGATCCGGCCGCCGTGCCGCAGTCGTCGCAGAATCCGACCGATGCCGCCTCACCGCAGGCCGCGCCGGGTCAGGAGGGCGGCAGCGACATCGTCGTCACCGCCGAGCGCCGCTCCACCAGCCTGCAGCGCACGCCCGTCGCCGCCACCGTGCTCACCGGCGAGGATCTGGTTCGCAAGAGCGTCAACACCGTCGAGCAGCTGCAATTCTCGACTCCGTCGCTGACCGTCAACACCTCGGGCCAGGCGAACAGCTTCAACATCCGCGGCATCGGCAAGTCGGAAATCTCAAGCTCGGTCGGCGTCGGCGTCGTTACCTATCGCGACGGCGTGCCGGTCTTCCCCGGCTATTTCCAGGGCGAGCCCTATTACGACATCCAGTCGGTCGAGGTGCTGCGCGGCCCGCAGGGCACATTCGCGGGCGGCAACGCGACCGGCGGCGCGGTGTTCATCACCGAGACCAACCCGACGTTCGACGCGGTGAAGGGCTTCGCCACCGCACAGATCGGCAATTACAACCAGGTAAAGGCGCAGGGCG
>JBKBTU010000426.1:0-908 GCA_046290715.1 Sphingomonas sp.
GGCAAGGGCTGTGTGCTCGGCTTTATCTGCAAGTCGCAGACCTGGACGCGTATTTCGTGATGTGAGCCGGACGGCGCCGGGCTAAGCACGCGGCATGACGCATGCTCCCATTCGTACCGGCATTGGCGGCTGGACCTTCGAACCGTGGCGCGGGACCTTTTATCCCGAGGGACTCGCGCAGAAGAAGGAGCTGGAGTTCGCGAGCCGCCAGCTCGGCGCGATCGAGATCAACGGGACCTATTATTCGGGGTTCAAGCCCGCGACCTTTGCCGGATGGGCGGCGAGCGTGCCAGACGGATTCGTGTTCGCGGTCAAGGCATCGCGCTATTGCACCAACCGCAAGGTGCTGGGCGAAGCGGGCGAATCGGTGGCGAAGTTCGTCGGGCAGGGCATTACCGAGCTGGGCGACACGCTCGGGCCGATCCTGTGGCAGTTCATGGCGACCAAGAAGTTCGATGCCGCGGATTTCGGTGCATTTCTGAAGCTGCTGCCCGCCAGCCATGACGGCGTGAAACTGCGCCACGCGGTGCAGGTACGGCATGAAAGCTTTGCCGTGCCCGAGTTCGTCGCGCTGTGCCGCGATGCCGGTGTGGCGATCGTCTACGCCCATTCGCCCGACTATCCGGCCATCGCCGACGTGACCGGGGACTTTGTCTATGCCCGGCTCGAATCGGGGCAGGACGACAATCCCCTCTGCTATCCCGAGAGGGAACTGAACCGATGGGCGGACGTGGCGCGCTGCTGGGCGTCGGGCGGAAGGCCGGATGGCCTGCCCTATGTCGCGGAGCGCGATCCGCCGGCGGTGCCGCGCGAAACCTTCGTGTTCTTCATCCATGGCGGCAAGGTGCGTGCGCCCGCCGGCGCACAGGCACTGGCGGGGCTTATTCGCTGAGACCCAGCCGCGCGAG
>JBKBTU010000427.1:0-238 GCA_046290715.1 Sphingomonas sp.
GGCCCCGCGATCCGCGACTGGCTGTTCGTGCGCCCGGGCGTTCCCGGCGTGGTGGCAAAGCTGCTGCGCGGCCGCTGGCGCGCGAGCGGGAATGTGGAGCCCTAGGGCGCCGTCTCCACCGCGCGCGCTTCGGCCAGATACAGGCCGAACAGCCCGGCATCGTCGGTCCACGCCCGCGTCACCGTCCACCCGCCCGCAGCCAGCAGCAACCGCGCATCGCGGTCGCCATATTTGTGGC
>JBKBTU010000427.1:248-908 GCA_046290715.1 Sphingomonas sp.
TTCTCGGTATGGATCGTCTCGCCCGCCGCCAACGCAAAGCCGCGCCCGTCGACCTCGAACGCGACTGGGCGGGTCGCTTCCAGATGCATCTCGATCCGCGCGCGATCGTCGTTCCACTTTGCCACATGCGCGAACGCATCGACCGGAATCGTCCCCTCCAGCTCGGCATTGATCCGCTCGAGCAGGTTGAGGTTGAACGCTGCCGTCACGCCCGCTGCATCGTCATAGGCGGGCACCAGCACCGCCGGGTCCTTGATCCGGTCGATCCCGATCAGCAGCGCCGATCCTTCGCCCAGCGAGCTGCGCATCGTCCGCAGCAAATCCACCGCCGCGACCGGTGCCATGTTGCCGATCGTGGAGCCCGGAAAAAAGCCCAGCCGCGCAAGCCCACCGATCCCCGCCGGCAGCTTGAGCGGCTTCAAAAAATCGCCCTCGACCGGCTCGACCGCCATGACGGGAAATTGCGCCGCGATCGTCCGCGCCGAATCGCGCAGGAAATCGCCCGAAATATCGATCGGCACATAGGCGGCGGGGCGCAGCGCGCGCAGCAGGATCGGCGTCTTGACCGACGATCCCGACCCGACCTCGACCACCGCGCCGCCCAGTCCGACCGTGCGCGCCACCTCCGGGCATACGCGCTCGAGCACCGCCGTGTCGGTC
>JBKBTU010000428.1:0-906 GCA_046290715.1 Sphingomonas sp.
CGACCAGTTACGCGCCGACAAGGTCGCCGGCTCGGCCCTGCTCTGGGCCCTGACCGGCCGGGGAATGATGGGGACCCAGCCCCTGACCTCCATCGCCTTCCACAGGTCGCGCGAAGGGCTGGAACGACCCGATCTGGAGACGATGTTCATGCCGACCAGCTTCGACGCCCGGGTCTGGTTCCCCGGGCTGCGGAAGCGCGCCGAGGATCGGCTTACCGTCCTCAATGTCGCCCTGACGCCCGGCAGCCGCGGGTCAGTGGAACTGCGATCCGGCGATGCCGACGACAAGCCCGTGATCCGGTTCAACCTGCTTTCGGATCCTTCGGATCTGGCGCAGCTCAGGTATTGCGCCCGGTGGACGCGGGACGTGCTGAGCCAGGGTCCGATCGCGGACTATGTCGGCGAGGAGGCCTTTCCCGGCGCGGCCACGCGCTCGGACGCCGAGCTTGATGCGGCCATCCGCGCCACGGTGGTGACCGCCCAGCATCCGGTCGGCACCTGCCGGATGGGCGCGGAGACAGACGCCGACGCCGTGGTCGACCCGGAGCTGCGCGTCCGCGGCGTCGAGCGGCTCAGGATCGCCGACGCCTCGATCATGCCGACCCTGATCGCCGGCCATACGAACGCGCCGGCGATCATGATCGGCGAGCGGGCGGCCGCCAGGATTCGTCCCGGGGCTACAGGGCCGTGATCACCGTCTTCGACTCCGTATAGGCGGCGATGCCCTCGGCGCCGCCCTCCCGACCCCATCCCGACTGTTTGAAGCCGCCGAACGGCAGGTTGGGTCCGGTCACCATTCCGGTATTGATCGTCACCGTTCCGGCCTTCAGGCGCCGGGCGAGCCGGTGGGCGGCGGAAACGTCGCGGGTCCAGATCGCGGCCGAAAGTCCGAACTCGGTGTCGTTG
>JBKBTU010000042.1:0-14270 GCA_046290715.1 Sphingomonas sp.
GCGTTCGTTCTGAGCCATGATCAAACTCTCAAGTTTATGCATCCATCCCAGCCCCAGCGGAATAACCAGGGTCAGGACGGCGATCTCAAGGAGCCGTTCCTGCACATCACATAACTAATGGATATGTAACGAGACATACGAACGGCTTAATAGCTTAACGTGCAATCCAACGCCTTGAGAGCGCCAGACACACGAGCCGCCGCCCACATGTCCCTTCATCTTACCTACAATGTCAAAGAACCAGACAAAAATACCGGCGCAGCATCACCACCCCTTCTTACCAGGATGGCCAGCGCACCAGATTGTCGTGACTGCCGCAGTCGCCGTAACCGGCAACCGCTGCGGTGACACCCATCTAGGCCGACCACTCAGAACCGTCAACACCCAATTGCACTTTTTTGACGAAAAGCGGACATCGCCTGCGTCTCAGCCGTTATGGGCGCCTTCATCCGCGTTCTTCGCAGGCGCCGAGCCCCGGCTCGGTACCTGCTCGCCTATGTACCGTCGGCCGGAGACGCATCGGCGCGTGCCAGTATCGCATGCGCTTGCTTGAGATGGGGAGCGTCGACCATTCGGCCCCCGACCTGCAAGGCCCCCGCCCCGGGGTTTGCAGCAAAGGCCGCGACGATCGCCCGCGCCTCGATCAGCGCTGCGGCGGTGGGCGAGAAGGCCGCATTGATGACCGGCACTTGGGCGGGGTGGACCGCCATCATCCCGCTGAATCCGTCCCGAGCGCCCCGCTCTGCATATGCGGTGAGCCCAGCCACATCGGCAATCCCGGGGTAAACCGTTTCGATCGCGGCGACACCCGCGGCATGCGCACCCATCAGTGCAAGGGTCCGGACCACTTCATAGGGGGGCGTGTACCGGCCGTCCGCCTCGCGTGCGCTCACCGCACCGATCGCCGCCGGCAAATCCTCGGCGCCCCAGGTCAACCCGACCAATCGCTCCGTGACGGCTCGATAGCTGCCAAGCCCGAACACCGCGAGTGGAGTCTCGGTCGCGACGGGCAGGATCGGCACCGCCATATCGCCCATCATCGCGGCGAGAGTCGTGATATCGTCCGCGCCTTCCGCTTTGGGGAGCATGACCCCGTCCGCGCCACGCGCGGCACGCAGATCGTCAGGCAGTTCGGGATGGGACAGCGGATTGATCCGCACGAAGCGTCGCACGGTCGCCGGCTCCGCCAGATAGCGAACGACCGCCTCGCGCGCGGCGGTCTTGGCCGCCGGTACCACCGAATCCTCGAGGTCGAGGATCACCGCATCGGCACCGCTGGCTGCCGCCTTGGCGAAGCGCTCAGGTCGATCGCCGGGCACGAACAGCAAGGATCTCAAACGCATCTTCGTCTCGCTTTCATGACTTGCGGAATGTGGTAGCGCCGCTCTGACGGAAGACAATCGCACGCGCAGCGGTTAACGACGCGCCGATGCCCGACCTTCCTTATGATGCCATCGTCCTCGGCGCAGGCGCTGCCGGGCTGATGTGCGCCGCCGTCGCCGGCCAGCGCGGCAGGCGCATTCTGCTCGTCGATCATGCCGATGCGCCCGGCAAGAAGATCCTGATCTCGGGCGGTGGCCGCTGCAACTTCACCAATCTGCATACCGCGCCCGACCGCTACCTGTCGTCGAACCCGCATTTCGCCAAGTCGGCACTCGGCCGTTATACCGCCGCCGACTTCCTGAGCCTCGTCGAGCGACACCGCATCGCCTGGCACGAGAAGACCTTGGGTCAGCTCTTCTGCGACGGCTCGGCGCGGGCGATCGTTGCCATGCTGCTCGACGAATGCGCGGCCGGCGGGGTTGAACTGTCGCTGTCCTCCCCGCTGACAGACATCGGCCACGACGGGACCGGCTTCACCGTCGCCCTGCCCCGCCGCACGGTGCGCGCGCCGCGGCTCGTGATCGCCACCGGGGGACCGTCGATCCCCAAGCTCGGCGCGACCGGCTTGGCCTACGATCTCGCGCGGCGCTTCGGGCTCAAGGTCGTCGAGCCGCGTCCGGCGCTGGTGCCGCTGACGCTCACCGGGGATGAGGCGCTGTTTCGCACGCTGTCGGGGGTCGCGGCGGACGTGGTCGCAAGCGCCGGCAAGACCCGCTTCCGCGAGGCTGCGCTGTTCACCCATCGCGGCTTGTCGGGCCCGGCGATCCTGCAGGTCTCGAGTTACTGGCGGCCGCGCGAGACGATCGCGGTCGACTTCACCCCCGACGCCGCAGCCGGCTGGCTGGTCACGGCCAAGCGCGCACAGCCGCGGACCACCTTGCGCCGCGCGCTCGCCGCAACGCTGCCCGATCGCCTGGCGGAAGCATTAGCCGACCGGCTCGCGCTGGGCGAACTCGGCGCGGCAAGCGACCGCAAGCTGGAGGACGCGGGACGGCACCTCGCCGCCTGGCGCTTCGCACCGAGCGGCACTGAAGGATTCGCCAAGGCCGAGGTCACGGTCGGCGGCATCAGCACCGCCGACCTGTCGTCCCGCACGCTCGAAGCCCGCCGCGTGCCGGGGCTGCACGCGATCGGAGAGGCCGTCGACGTGACCGGCTGGCTGGGCGGCTACAACCTCCAATGGGCCTGGGCGAGCGGGTGGGCCGCGGCGCAGGCTTTGTGACGAGGCCGTCGCTGACACGCTCTCAGCGCGGCTGGGTCGCGAACTTGTCGAGCCGCCGGCGGCCGACCAGCAATCCGTCCTCCAGCCGCGCGCAGAGCGCGGCATAGTAATCGGCGAGAAAGCCGTCATCGTCGCCATCGTCGGCTAGGCCGGCCTTTCGACGAATCGCCGCCGCGACCGTGATCCTTGCGGCATCGTCGCCGCCCCGGATCACGTCCTCGAGCGTCTGCAACTCGCGAACGCCGTACAACGCCAGCGCCGCCTCGGAGAACAGGCGGCGCGGCCGGTCCGCTCCCGCACCGAGATCTGCCGCGAGCGCACGCGCGGCGGTCTGGACGACCCATGTCCCCGCCACGAGGTCGCCGACACGCAGGCGGTCGCGGTTGAACAGCGGAAAGAACAGGAAGATACCGCTCCACAGCAGCGCGAAGATGGCGAGGAAGGCATCGGCCGTGCCCGCCGCCGCCTGGGCACCGAGGAAGGAGAGCGGCAGGAACACCTCGATCTCGCGCATCGCGTTGCGCGCGAGCACCGCACCCGCGGTCAGCCGCGCGCCGTCGCGGGCGATGACGCGCAGGCCCATCAGCCGCTTGCCGGGCGTGGCGCCGCGCCCGCCCATCTCGAATGCGACGAACCAGCCGTTGCGCAGGCAGAAGGCGCCGATCAGCCACAGGATGCCGGCGATGTCGGCGCGGGTCGCCTGACTGAAGGCGAACAGGGCTATGGTCGCGACGATCAGCACGACCAGCATCAGCACGACGTCGATCAGGAACGCCGAAGCGCGCGTCCCCGCTCCGCCCAACTCGAGCTGCAGGTCGACGCCCTCCGGCGTGACGAAGCGACGGCGCAGCGTAGCGGGAGGCCTAGGCCTGCGGGCGTTGCGCATGCCGCCTCCCCAGTCCGTAATAATAAACCAGCCATGCCGCTAGCATGGCGAGGCCGATGCCGGCGCGCAGCCCGTCGCTCGTGACCACCTGCCGCCCGATCCCCTCCAGGATCGCGGCGACGCCCAGCATCAGGACGACGCCGGCGACCGCGACCGCCGCGATCCGCCCGGCGGCGACAAGCGCCGCCATCCGCGTCCTTTGCCCGGGAAAGGCGATCGCGGTGCCGATCCGCATCCCTGCCGCGCCGGATATGACGATCGCGAACATCTCCGTCGTTCCGTGAATCGCGAGCCAGGCGCAGAAGTTCGGGCCCAGCCCCTTGTCAGCGAACACGGCGATCATCGCGCCGAGCATCAGACCGTTGTAGAGGATCAGCAGCGCCGTCGGCACGACGAAGGCGAAGCCCAGCGCGAAGGCGAAGATCGCGATCTGCGCATTATGACCGAACAGGAAGCTGGCAAAGATGCCGAGCCCGTCCTGCTTGCTGTGGTACAAGGTGGCGCGCAGGGATCCCGCCGACGCGGCGGGATCGCGGCCGCCGGCGAGCCCTTCGGGAATGATGCCGTAATACCAGGAAGGGTCGGCGCGGACGAGCGCATAGGCGACGACGGCGCCGAGCACCGTCAGCAGCGCCATCACCAGCGTCTCGCGCCACAGCGATGCGACCGCGCCCGGCCACCCTTGCGTGAAGAAGCGGCCGAGGTCGCGCCACGCGGACCCCGAAACGCCGTAGAGCTGGAAATAGGCGCGCGCGCACAGTTGCTCGAGATAGGCGATCAGCGCGCGATCGAGCGAGGTCTCGCGCGCAACCGATAGCGAAGACAGCGTCGCACGGTAGAGCAGCGGCAATGCGAGCAGATCGTCGTCCGACAGGGCGCGGACCGAACGCTTCTCGATCCGCTTGAGCAGCGTATCCAGCCGCGCCCACTCCGCCTCGTGCGCCGCGCGGAAGCGGCTGGCGTTGAGCAGCGGCGGGGCGTGATCGACGAGGGCGCTCACAACAGGCTCCGGCGCTTGAGGTCGACATAGCCCTCGACCAGCCGCTCGGCGACCGCATCATAGGGGCTTTCGATGACATGGACGCCGAGGTGCAGCAACCGCGTCAGCACCAGCCGCCGGTCGCGCAGCAGCGCCGCGGCCGTCACCGCCCGCGTCACGTCGAGGCTGGACGCGGGCGCGGCGTCGACG
Organism: Sphingomonas sp.; assembly: GCA_046290715.1. Lineage (GTDB taxonomy): Bacteria > Pseudomonadota > Alphaproteobacteria > Sphingomonadales > Sphingomonadaceae > Sphingomonas. The sequence goes on from JBKBTU010000042.1 coordinate 4,681, forward strand.
ATCGCCTCCAGTTCGTCGTCGCGCAGCACGACGACGAGCACGAGATGCGTCTTGAGCAGACGCGCGACCGCGCGAACCAGAAAATCGGCGGACGTCGGATCGGTGAATTCGGTGAACAAGACGATCATCGAACGCCGCGTCAGCCGCGCCGCCAGCGTCGTCAGCGCGAAGGTATAGTTGGTCTCCTCGCCGCTATAGTCGATTCCCGCGGCAAGGTGCTGCAATTCGGGAAACGCCCCCGCCCCGCCGATGAAGCCGCTGGCGATGCGGGGACGCGAATCGAAGGCGTGGAGCGCGACGCGATCACCCAGCTTGAGCGCCAGCCAGCCGGTCAGCAACGCCGCGGATACCGCACGATCGACGCGCGGAATGCCGCCGACCGGATCGGACATCTGCCGCCCGGCGTCGATCGCGAAGACGATCTGGCTGTTGCGTTCGGTGCGATATTCCTTGGCGTGCAGCTTGCTGTGGCGCGCCGACTGTTTCCAGTCGATCGCACGCCGGTCCATCCCTGAGCGAAATTCGACCAGCGCATCGAAGTCGGTGCCGTCGCCGCGATCGCTCTGGGCGAGGAGACCCTGTACCGCATGGCGTTGGAAGACCTGCGCGCCCTGCCGCCGCACGGCCTCCACATCCGGCAGGATCGGCAGCACATACTCTACGTCGATCCGCGCCTGCCGCCAGGCGAAGCCGAGCGGTCCGGCCCAGCGCAACCAGAGCGTGGCGAAGCGGGCGGTGCCACGACGCCACGGCGTCAGGGACAGCGCGCCGCTGCCGCGACCACGGTCGAGCGGGACCTCGAGCCGGCCGGCGCCGGGCGCGGTCACCAGCGGGTCGCGCGCCAGCGCCAGCTGCGCCGTACGGGCGACGTGGCGACCGGTCAGCGTCACCGCGACCGGTACGACGAGGTCGACGCCGACGGATGCGGAGCGAGGCAGCGCCAGCGACACGCTGGCCCGCGCCCGCCCGAGCCACGCATCCGCGGCGACCAGCGCCCCGACCGCCAGCGGCCATCCCAGGCCGGCATACCATCGTGCCGGCAGCAGCATGGCGACCAGCAGCGCGACCGGTGCCCCGATCGCCGCCGCCAGCACCGCCATGCGTGTCGGATAGATCAACGCGGCGCCTCGATAGTCTCGATGATCTGCGCGACCACGTCCTCGATCGCACGGCCGCCGATCTCCGCGGCGGGCGACAGGATGAGCCGATGGCGGAGCAGTGCGGGCGCCAGCGTCTTGACGTCGTCCGGAATGACGAAGTCGCGGCCATCGAGCGCCGCGCGTGCCCGCGCCGCGCCCGCCAGCATCGCCCCGGCGCGCGGCGAGGCGCCGCTTTCGAGGTCGGCGACGTCGCGCGTGCCGCGGATCAGGGCGACGATATAATCGATCACCTCATCGACCAGCCGGACGCTCGCCACCGTCGCGACCGCCGCGGCGATCGACGCCGCATCGGCACAGGCGGCGACGCCCCAGTCCGCGGGCGACATCGCCGCCGGCCGCGCGCCGTGCCCCGCGACGATCCGGCGCTCTTCTTCGGCGCTTGGGTAAGCCACCACCTGCTTGAACAGGAACCGGTCGAGCTGCGCCTCGGGCAGCGGATAGACGCCCTGCTGTTCGATCGGGTTCTGCGTCGCGACGACGGTGAAGCGATCGCTCAACGGAAGGCTCTCACCGTCGATGGTGACGGTGCGCTCCTGCATTGCCTCCAGCAGCGCCGCCTGCGTCTTGGGAGAGGTGCGGTTGATCTCGTCCGCGAGCAGCAATTCGGTGAAGATCGGCCCGCGCGTCAGCGTGAAGGTCGACGTCTGGAAATTGAACAGGTTCGCGCCGATGATGTCCCCCGGCATCAGGTCGGGGGTGAACTGGATGCGGCCGAACTCCAGCCCCAGCGTCTGCGCGAAACTGTGCGCGAGCAGGGTCTTGGCGGTGCCCGGCGGTCCTTCCAGCAAGACGTGGCCGCCGGCGAACAGCGCGACCAGCATCAGGTCGACGGTGGCATCGTGGCCGACCACCGCCTTGCCGATCTCGGCACGGATCGCCTGCCCCAGCGCCTGGACCTCGTCTACCGTCACCGTGTCTTCTCCCGTTGCCATTGGTGCAGCGCCTGCGCGCTTGCGAGCATGTCGTCGCGATGCTGCGCGCGGGTCGCGTCCGCGACGAGCGCGGTGAACGTCGCCGACCCCTTCATCCTGTCGAGATGCCGGTCGGCCTCCGCATCGGTCAGCCGCGCCGGAATGCCGAAGATCGCCCGCGCCCGCTCGCGCACCAGCGCGGCGTAACGGGGGCCGAGGCCACCCTCGCGCCCTGCCTTCCGGACGATCAGCGCGCTGTTGTCGACGAGCGCGGTCTTGCCGAAGGCGATCGCGCGCGCGGGCGGCTGCGGCGGGCCGAAGCGGACCAGCGCCTGCCAACCGACCAGCGCGAGCGCCACGACGATGGCGAGCGTCATCGCCAGGAACGGCGGTTCGAACGCGAGCTTCAGGGGACTGCGGCCGCGACCCAGCCCGTTCAGCGTCACGTCGAACGCGACGCCGGTGGCGCCGTTCGCATTGACGAAATCGAGCAGGTCGAGCGCGGCGCGCGCGCGGGCGAGCGTGCGGATACCGTGGTTGTTGAGCAGATCGGGATCGGCGAGGAGGTAGATATTGGAAGTGCCGATCTGCCCCAGCACGATACCGCCGGCATCGTCGGTGATCAGCGGCGTCAGCGCCTTGGACGTCATCACCTGCAACGGTCGCGGTGCCGGCGCGGCGAGCGATGACGGCGCCCAACGCACCGCATGCAGGGGCATGGCGCGGCTGGGGTGCCGGGTCACGGTGATGATCGTCGCCGGCGCGAGTATCGCGGCGGGGTCGAGCGCGGGCAAGAGGCCGCTGACGGTCACCCATCCCTCCACACGGTCGTCCGGCGCGCTCGCCCATTTCGGCAGCACGATCAGCGTCGCCCGGCCGCGACGGGCGGCCATGAAGCGGCTCATGTCGACGGCACCGTGATCGGGCGTGGCGACGACCAGATCCTCGGTCTTCCAATCGCCCTCGGCACGGACGAGCCGCGGATGCCGCCCGGTCGCCCGCGCCAGCTCGACGATCCCGGCGAAGCCCGTCGCGGCGTTGGACAAGGCGTGCGTGCCGGCGTTGTGGCCGGACCGCAGGTCGGGCGCATAGGCGCCGAGCAGCAGCGACCCCGCAAAGCCAAGGATGCCGATCGCCAGCATCAAGGCGACCGTCAGCGGCGAGAAGACGCGATCGGCGTCGGCCCCCGGCCTGATCCCGATTTCGCTCATCCACGCCACCGCTGCGGCAGCGCGAGATCGGCATAGGCGGCGCGGGCCGCCTGCCAGTCGCCCTCGGCCACCGGACGGCCACCGAACAGACTCCGCTCGACGAGCGCGGCGATGCTGGCGAACAGCGGCCGCACCGCGGCGGGCAGCAGCCCGGCGGAGGCGAGTTCGCGGCTGGTCAGCGACGGGCGCCGCAACGCCGGGCGCCGCCGGGCGATATCGTCGATCGAATGGAACAGCAGATAGTGGATCGCCTCGGCATAGCGGCCTTCGACGGCAAGCCGGTCCGCCTCGCGCAGCCAGGCACGGGCGGGCGCCGCGTCGGGGATCCAGTCTTCGCCGTCGGCCTCCGCAACCGGATCGCGCCGCCGTCGCGCAGGCCACCGCCATGCGCCCGACCGCACCCGTTCGACGATCATCCAGATCACCGCCGCCGCGACGGCTGCGAGCAGCATCCAGAGGAGGATGCGCGCATAGGGGGCATCCGGCATAAGGTCCGACAGCCAGCGCAGGAACCGGCCGATCGGGCGGAACAGATCGGCGAGCCAGCGGCCGAGCGCGCGCAGCCACGCCGGCGGCTCGGGTGGAGGCGGCGGACGCGTCAGGGTGAATTGCACCGACGGATCGGCCCGCAGCGCGGCATGGGCCGCAGCGAGACGATCGGCCGCCGACGCGGGAACCTGTGCTGACGCCCCGATGATGACCTCCCAGCGCCCGCGCGCATCCCCGGTCACGGAATGTACCCGGAACACCACCGCGTGCAATCCGCTAATCTGCGTCGCTGCCGCGACCGGACCGATCGCGGGCTGGACAGGGCGCCGTCCCCCCGTCACCATCGCCCGCAAGCAAGCCGTGGGGGGACACAGAATGGCAAGCCAAGCGATCGCCGATCAGCGCTACACCGTATCGGTCGGCAGCGTGTTCGCGCGCAGCGTCAACATCATCAAATCCAATCCGCTCGCCACCCTGGGCGTCACCTTCGCCTTCATGGCGCTGCCGTCGCTGGTGCTGGGGCAGCTCGGCGGCTGGGCGTCGCTCGGGCAACGTGCGGACCAAGGCCTGTATGCCGCCGTCGGCGCCTATGGCCTCGTCGCCGGGCTGCTGTGGCTGACCGCCAGCGGCGCGCTCGTCCAGGCCGCGGTCGCGCATGACGAGGGCCGCCGCGCCGACCTGCGCGAGGTGCTGCAACAGGGCGTGGCGCGCGCGCTTCCGCTGTTCGCCGTCTACCTGCTGTTCGTTCTCGGCGTCTGGATCGGCTGCATCTTCCTGCTGGTGCCGGGTATCATCTTGGCGGTGATGTGGTCGGTGGCGCTGCCTGCGATCGTCGCCGAGCGGCCGGGCGTGTTCGGCGCCTTCGGCCGCAGCCGCGCGCTGACCAAGGGCGCGCGCTGGCACGTGTTCGGCATCATGCTCCTCGCCGCCGTCATCTACATGCTCGCCTCGGCGGCGGTCGGCGTCGCCAGCGTCGCCGGTTACGGCAGCATCGGCGCGCTCGCAGGCGGGGGCGCCATCCGCTCGGTGCCGACGCTCTCGCTGCCGGTCCAGCTGCTCCAGTCGCTCGTCACGACGGTGATGCTGACCTGGTTCACCATGGTCGGTGCCGCGCTGTTCCTCGAACTGCGCAACTGGAAGGACGGCCCGAGCGTCGATCGGCTGAGCGAGATCTTCGCCTGATGCGCGGCATGACCGGGGCGCGTCAGGACCCGGTCATGCCGATGTAGCGGATCGAGGTATCGGTCCCGGTGTTGCGCACCCGCAGCGAGCCGAGCCGCGCGCCGCTGCCCGAGCGGACGATCAGGTTGATGTCATAGTCGGTGCAATATTCGAGCTGGACGAGATCGGTCATCGAATTGCCCGGGATCGTATCCCACACCTCGCCCGTGACGCGCAGACCGGTGCAGCGGATGGCGCGGAGGAACTGGCCGTTGCGGCGCCCCCTCAGCGTGACGTTGCGCAGCGTCACGTCGCGACAGTCGGTCAGAAAGGCGGTCGGACCGTCGTGTGTCGCGGCGCCGAAATCGAGATCGGCGTTGGCGATCGTGACGTTGGCGATCACGCAGCCCTGGGCGACGCCGTTGTTCTGCATCATCAGCGGGCAGCCGGTCGGCCCCTCGGTGATGCGGCCCTTGATGCCGGTCAGCGTGACGTTGCGGATGGTCGCGCGGCCGGTGGTCGTGCTGGTGAAGAACTTGATGCAGGAGAAGGCGGCGCTGTCGAGCGTCATCGTCGTCAGCGTGATCCGCTCCATCAGCGCATCGGTCGATTCATGGTTTTCGGCGGTGAACGACAAGGCGTCGTCGCCGCTGCGCACCACGATGCCCGATCCCGTCACCCGGCTGCACGTGCCGAAGAAATGCAGGCCGTCCGCGCCCGGCCGGTTGACGCCCGATCGCAGCGTCAGGCCGTTGACGTGGCCGCCGCTCGAATTCTTGATCTCCATGCCGAAGCCGGTGAGCGGGCCGGCGGTGGTGACGCCGATCACGGTGAAACCGTCGGTCGCGACAATCCCCAGCCCCTTGCGAGTCGCCCCCGCGGGGTCGGACGCGCTCCCGACGAAGGCACCGCCCGCGCCGATGATCGTCACGTTCGATACGCGCCCGCCGGTGCGGTTGGTCAGGCAGTAATGGGTGCCGACCGCGGGGCCGTGATCGTTGTAGAGGTCGCCCGCCATTACGATCCGGGCGTTGCTGGCATAACCCAGGCCGGTGGCGAGCAGGCGGTGGCCGCCGGCCGGAACGGTATAGGCGGTACGGGCCGCCGCAGCGGCGTCGAGCGCGGCCTGCAGGGTGGCGGTCATGTCGTTGGAGAGCATCGGGCTGGTCATGCCGCCGCCTGAAGCCGATCGGAGGTTAACGTTCCCCGACCGGGCGCCTGAGATCCGACAAAAGCACATCATTTGATGTACTTGGCGCTGATCTTCGGCGTGCGTTAACCCTGCGCCAAGGATCGCGACCCGAAGGGCGCGGCCATGACACGTCCCCACCAGCACCCCGACCGCCGCCATTTCCTCCGCCTCGCCGCGGGCTTTTCGACAGGAGCCCTGCTCGCCGGCTGCGGCGGCGGGGGAGGATCCTCCGACACCGTTCCGGTGGTCAGCGCGCCCGTGCCCGTCGTCGCGGCGCCGGCGTCCCCCGGCGCGACGGCCAACCCGCTCAACCTGCCGCTGATGCTCGCCTACGTCGGCGGCCAGTTCTACAGCTATGCCGCGCGCGGCAGCGGCCTGCCGGGGGCGCTGACCGGCGGTACCGGCCGTGCGGGTGGCCCCACCGGGGCACGCCAGGTCACCTTCGACGATCCGGCGATCGCGCGGCTCGCCGGCGACCTGGCCGACGACAAGGCGGCGCACGTCACGGGGCTCCGCGGCAAGCTGGGCGCGATGGCGGCGGCACAGCCGGCGATCGACCTGTCGGCAGCGGCGAGCGGCGCCTTTTCGATCGCCGCCCAGCGCGCCGGCATCGTCGCCGCCGGCCAGCCGTTCGACCCCTATAGCGACGACGAGCATTTCCTGATCGGCGGCCTGCTGATCGAGAACGCCGGTGCCGCGACCTATCGCTCGCTGCTGCTCGGCGAGCCAAACGCGGATATCGCCGCCACCGTCGGCGAACATCTGGCCGACGCGATCTATCACGGCGGCCTGTTCCGCGCGCTGCTCGACGATCGGGCGGCGGCGAACCCGGGTCTCGATGCGACGGTCACGAAAATGACAGCCATGCTCGCGACGCTCGACGGTGCCGTGGGCGACCAGGCCGTCGCCGGGGCGAGCCCCGCCAGTTCCAACCTGTTCGATGCCGAGGGGCGCCCGATACCCTTTACCCGCACCAGCACGCAGGTGCTGCGCGCGCTCTACCTGTCGGATGCCGGTGTGGGCGGCTTCCTGCCGATGGGCGCCAACGGCGTGGCGTGACTTGCGACCGCGCAGATCGCATCGGCCTGCCGGTAGAGCGCAAAGGTCCAGCCGCTGAGCTCCTCTGCCCCCGACAGCGCGATGCCGTCGTGGCAGCCATGGAAAGCCAGCCGGTCGAGCGGCATCGCCAGACCGACGCCGCGTGCCTTGCCATAGGCCTCCTTGAGGACCCAGCGGCAGCCAATCTCCATGAGGGGATCGGCCGCCGCCTGGACGACCCCCCGTTCGCTCGCCGCCAGCCACGGATCGTCCGGCGTAGCGTTGAGTGCGATCCGCGCGAGCGTTTCGACATCGACCCCGATCCGTCCGACCATGCCGAATGCGGCCGCCTGCCATCCCCCGGAACGACTGCGGCTACACACCCCAGCCGCTTGCGAAGAACGCACGCCGTCGCCACCGCTCGCAATCCCCCTCGATGCAAGCACCAACCGCCTCCCCTGCCCCAGCTCGACCTCGCGCGCTGAGGGCGCGAGGTCGATCAGGCAGGGCGCCAGGGCGCCGGCCGCGGTCATGCCGAACCGCCGCGGTTGGTCGGATCGACCCGGTCCGCGAGCAGCGCCAGCCGCGGGAAGTCGGCGATCGTCACCACGCCGCCGCGCATCGTCACCAGTCGATCACGGCGCAGTTGCGACACGATACGGTTGACGTGGACGAGGCTGAGGCCGAGCAACTCGCCGAGCGTGTCCTGCGTGAGCGGCATCGGGAAGGTTCCGTGATGCACGAAACCGATCGCGGAGAGCCGGTGGTGCAGTTCCAGCAGCAGGTGCGCCATGCGTTGCAGCGCGCTCTGGCAGCCGAGCCGCACGACGTGGTCGAGCAGCGCCATTTCCTCGCCGCGATCGATCAGGGTCAGCGCGCGGGCGATGCCGGGATAGTCGCCCGGCTGGTTGCGCACCGCCTGGAACAGCCGCACCGCGCTGATCGTGCGCACCGGCGTCAGCGCGACCACCGGGTTGAGCGCGAGCGGGCGCCGCTCGCCGCGATCGCCCATCACGTCGCCGGGCAGCAGCAGGCCGAGCATCTGTCGCCGCCCGTCGGGCAGGATGCGCGGACGCCCCGCCCAGCCGCCGACGATCAGGCGGGGGTGCGGACTGCCGTCCTCCTGCGGACAGATGCTCGTGCCCGCCGCATGCGTCTTGGGATATTCGGCGAGGGAGAGGACGAGCTCGGTTTCGTGCGGGGCGAGCGCCGCGAGGCCGCGCAGGCGCAGGAGCAGCAGCTCGGTCGTCATCGCTCGGCCGCCGACACGCGGCTCGCCACAGGCCAGGGCGGTCACCGTCAGTTCGCATAATAGGTGGTGTAGGCACCCATGAACTGCGCCGGATCGCCATAGCCCGACCGCGCAAGCGCGTGAAGGTCGACACGGCTCAGCGCGATCCCCGTCATGCGGACGCCGAGCGACTGGAGCAGGTGGATCGCCATCTCCACCGCCGCATCCGGCGTCTTGCGCCAGCGCACGAGGAGCACGGTCGCGTCCGCCTTCTTGGCGACGAGCCGCCCGTCGACCACCGGCAGCACCGGCGAGGCGTCGAAGATGACGACGTCGAACTGCTCCTTCAGATCCTCGATCAAGGCATCGAAGCTGCCGTTGCCGAGCGCCGCGGCCCCGCCGACCCCGGCACGCAGCATCGGCAGGATGGTGAGCGTCGAATCGGCATCGGGTATCAGCGCCTCGTCCAGCGTCGCCTCGCCCTCGAGCACCTGCTGCAACCCGACCGCCGGGCGCAGGCCCAGCGCGTTGGCGATGCTGGGCCGGCGCATGTCGGCATCGACCAGCACCACCCTCGCCCCGTTCATCGCGACGATGCGGGCAAGACCGATCGCCGCCGTGGTCTTGCCCTCGTTGGGCAGGGCGGAGGTCAGCGCGATCGTCCGCACCGATCCCGCCGCGGCGGATTCGAGCACGGAGGCGGCGAGGTTGCGATACCCCTCGGCATAAGCCGAGCCGCTGTGATCGACGAGCGCGCTGATCGGATCGCTGCCGCCGATGTGGCGCACCGCGGAATTGAGCGTCGGCAGGCCGGCGAGATAGGGCAGCTGCAAGCGTCCCTCGACATCCTCGAGCGTGCGGATGCCGCGATCCGTCCCCTGGCGCAGGAACACGGCGCCGAGCCCGCCCGCCACCGCGAGCAGCGCCCCGACGATGAGGTTGATCGGGCGGTTGGGGGAACTGGGGCGCGTCGGCAGCGCCGCAAGGCTGGCGACACGCGCGTCGGACTGGGTCGTCGCACCCTGCGCGCCGATCTCGTTCAGGCGGGTGAGCAGCTGCGCATAGCTCTGGTGCGCGGTGTCCGAGCGGAGCTGGAGACCGCCGAGCGCGACCGAGGCGACCTCGCCGCTCGCCTCGATGGCGCAGGTCGGCCTGACATTCCCGAGCAAATGATTGAACGGCAAGTTTTGTCGAGAG
>JBKBTU010000429.1:0-905 GCA_046290715.1 Sphingomonas sp.
CTGACCGCGATGCTGGGAATCCCGGCGTTCTTCGCGGCCAGGATGTCGTAGATCGAATCGCCGACAAAGGCCGCGCGCCCACCACCACAGCGCGCGATCATTTCATGGATCGGGGCCGCCGAGGGCTTGGCGTTGCCGCGCCCCATCGTGTCGCCGCCGATGACGCAGGCAAAGCGATGGTCGATGCCGACCTCGCGCACCAATCGCGTTGCAAACCGCTCGAACTTGTTGGTGACGATCGCGGGTTTGACGCCGCGCGCCTCCAGATCGTCCAGCGCTTCGCTCAGCCCGGCGAACGGGACGGTGCCGTGCGAGAGATTGTCGCCGTAGAACTCCAGCAGCGCCGGATAGGCCGCAGCCATGACCGCATCGTCGTAGCCGCCGGATTCGTGCAGCCCCTGTTTGAGCATATTCTTCGCCCCGCCACCGATCATCGCCTTGATCCGGTCGGGCGACAAAGTGGGGCGGCCCACCAGCGTGAGCGCATGATTGGTCGCGGCGAGCAGGTCGGCGCTGGTGTCGAGCAGCGTGCCGTCGAGGTCGAAGGCGATCATCCACTTCATGCCGCCTTCCCCGCCGGATCGCGGTAGGCGAGCAGCCTGAGCGCATTGATGACAACAAGCAGCGTTGATCCCTCATGAACCGCCACTGCTGGCCCAATACCGAGGCCAAGGATGGTGGCAGGAACGAGGAAGGCGACGACACCCAGGCTGACGAAGACGTTCTGCCGGATGATTCCACGCGTATGCCGGCTTAGGCCCACCGCGAATGGCAGGTGCGCCAGATCGTCAGCCATCAGGGCGACGTCGGCTGTCTCTAGCGCAACGTCCGACCCCGCCGCGCCCATCGCGATGCCGACGGTGGCATTGGCCATCGCCGGTGCGTCGTTGACGCCGTCGCCAACC
>JBKBTU010000430.1:0-238 GCA_046290715.1 Sphingomonas sp.
GGCAGGAAGACGGTGTCGCGCCAGTCGCGCTGCGTGTCGTTGGTGTCGGTCATGGGTCTGCGCCGATTAGAGGAAAGCGGGGACTGCGGAAAGCTCTCTAAAGCCCCTCCTCTTTAGAGGAGGGGTTGGGGTGGAGGAGTCTTGGCCGAAGGCATCGCCCCGACGCACTGCCCCACCCCAAACCCCCCCCAGGGGGGGAGGGGGGAAGTGAATGGCAGCGCTTCGCGTGGCGCGTCGC
>JBKBTU010000430.1:248-902 GCA_046290715.1 Sphingomonas sp.
GGGGAGGGGCTAAGTAATTCGCAGCGCGGCCTTCGCATCCTCGCAATCACGCGCAATCTGCGCCTTCAGCGTGTCGAGATCGTCATATTTCGCCTCGTCGCGCAGAAAGTCGATCAACTGTACCTCGACCGTCTGCCCGTACAGATCGCCGAAAAAGTCGAAGAAATAGGGTTCGAGCAGTTCCTCGGGCGGTTCGATCGTCGGCCGGATGCCCAGATTCGCGACGCCATCGACCACGCGCCCGTCCGCCAGCCGCCCGCGCACGGCATAAATCCCGTAACGCGGGCGCAAATAGCTGCCGAGCCGGATATTGGCGGTGGGATAGCCCAGTTCCCGCCCCAGCTTCGCGCCACCCTCGACCACGCCTTCGATCGCGAACGGGCGCGTCAGCAGCGCCGCCGCCTCGCGCGGCTGGCCGTTGCGCAGCGCGTCGCGGATGCGGCTCGACGATACCACCTCGCCCTCCGCCGCGACCGGCGATACCGTATCGACGCTGAACCCCAGTTCCGCGCCGAGTTCGCCCAGCACCGCGACATTGCCGTCGCGCCCCTTGCCAAAGGTGAAGTCCGCGCCGGTGACGACGCCCCCCGCGCCGATCAGTTCGACCAGCCGCTGCCGCGCAAATTCGCGCGCCGACAGGCTGGCGAGGGCGGA
>JBKBTU010000431.1:0-887 GCA_046290715.1 Sphingomonas sp.
TTGCGCGTCACTGTCTTCCTCCGGAATGAACCTGCCGTAGCGTCACCTCTCGCCGGTGTGATCGTGTGCGATTTTTCAGACACAGTTTCGCCTGTTTCCCGGCGGAGACCCGCCATGCATGCAACGTTTTCCTGACGAAAGCGCTGGGTGCGATCGACCTCCCCGATACCCACCGTCGCGTAAATGACGGGGGCAAAACTATAGGAATGGCTTATGACACCCAGGAATTTCGCTCGTATGGGCGGCATCGCCCTGACCACCGTCCTGCTGGCCGGCGTCGCGGCTCCGGCCATGGCCGGCTCGTTCTACGTGCAGGAACAATCAACCCGCGGCCAGGGCCGCGCCAACTCGGGCGAAGGCGCCGACAAGGGCGTGCAGTCCCTGTGGTGGAACCCCGCCGCGATCGCCGGAACCCAGCGCGAAGTCTACGTCGGCATGCACGGCCTGATCCTCGACTCCGACGTCGATAACAGCAGCTCCAGCCTGACCTACAATATTCCCGGCGTCGGCTCGACGACCGAAGTCGTCAACGGCGATCCGCACGTCCATGAAGTGGTCGAGAGCGGCATCATCCCGAACTTCGCCGTCTCCATGCCGATCGGCGACCGCTTCAACGTCGGTCTGGCCGTCCAGGCGCCGTTCAACTTCACGACCAAGTACGAGCCGACCGACTTCGCCCGCTACGACGCCCTGACGTCGGAACTGCGCACGGGGAACGTCAGCCTGGTCGCCGCCATGAAGGTCACCGACTGGCTGGACATCGGCGCCGGCTTCGACGCCCAGTACGCCAAGGCGACCCTCAGCTCGGCCCTGCCTAACGTCGCCATCCCCGGCGTCTTCGCTCCGACCTATGCGGTCTCGCCCAGCACCGACGGCCGCAACCAGCT
>JBKBTU010000432.1:0-886 GCA_046290715.1 Sphingomonas sp.
ACCTCGGCGTGATGGTCGGCCGCAGCGCGATGCAGAACGGGCTCGGCGACTATTCGGCGGCCGGTTTCCCGACGGTGACGGTGCCGGCGGGCTATGAGGACAATTGGACGCTGATCCACGCCATCGCGCGGCAGGAAAGCCAGTTCGACCGCGCCGCGGTGAGCCATGCCGGCGCGCGCGGGCTGATGCAGCTGATGCCCGCGACCGCGCGCGAGCAATCGGGCAAGATCGGCATAGCCTATGATGCCGGCGCGCTGACCAGCGATCCCAACATGTCGATCATGCTCGGATCGAGCTACTTCCAGCGCGTGTTCGCCAACTATGGCAGCTATCCGCTGGCGATCGCGGCCTATAACGCGGGCGGCGGCAACGTGAACAAGTGGCTGCGCGCCAATGGCGATCCCCGCACCGCGGGCGTCGACATGGTCGATTGGATCGAGGCGATCCCGTATCAGGAGACGCGCAACTACGTGCAACGCGTGCTCGAGAACGCCGTCGTCTACGACCTGATCAACCCCGCGCGCGCGAAGAGCCGGGGGCCGGCGAACCTCAGCTGGTATCTCGGCAAGTGGCGGCCGGGCTGAGCGGCACGATGGAGCAACGTCCCAATTACATCACGCCGGCGGGCTATGCCGCGCTGCGCGGCGAATACGAGCGCCTGTTCGCGACCGAACGGCCGGCGCTGGTCGACACGATCGCCTGGGCGGCGGGCAACGGCGATCGGTCGGAGAACGGCGACTATATCTATGGGCGCAAGCGGCTGCGCGAGATCGACCGGCGGGTGGGCTGGCGGGCCAAGCGGAGGAAGGCGGCGAAGCTCGTCGACCCCGCGCAGGCCCAGGATCGCGGCCACGTCTGGTTCGGCGCGACGGTGACGATCGCCGAC
>JBKBTU010000433.1:0-885 GCA_046290715.1 Sphingomonas sp.
CGCTGTTCAACCGCTACGGCATCGGCCAGACCTTCGACATCCATGTCGACAACGCCATCCGCATCCAGCGCGGCACCGACTTCCGCATCCGCAGCGACCTGTCGATGACCGTCTTCCTCGAAGATCCGGCGGCCTATGACGGCGGCGATCTGGTGATCGAGGATCAGTTCGGGGTGCAGCGGGTCAAGCTCCCCGCCGGCCATGCCGTGCTCTATCCCTCGTCCAGCCTGCACAAGGTCGAGCCGGTGACGCGCGGCGCGCGCGTCGCGTCGTTCTTCTGGCTCCAGTCGATGATCCGCGACGATGGCGCGCGCCGCATCCTGTTCGACCTCGACCAGAGCGTCCAGCGCCTGACCGGCCAGCTCGGCGGCACGGATCGCAGCGTGATCGAGCTGACCGGCGTCTACCACAACCTCCTGCGCCGCTGGGCGGACGCCTAGCCCAGATACACGCGTCGGCCCGGGCTTGACCCGGGCCAAGGCTTCTTCTTCTTCTTCTTCCCAGCGTCGGATCAAGGCAGCCCAGGCCCGGGTCAAGCCCGGGCAGACGAAGGGGTTTCAGTCGAGCATCGCCTTCAACCCCGAAGACAGCCACTCACCCCACCCGCGCACCACCAGCTGCACCGCCAGCCCCTCGCGCTCCGCCAGCGCCATCGCCGCTTCCGGCGCCAGCACCGTCAACGCGCTTGCCCAGGCGTCGGCATGGCAGCAATCGGCGTGGATCACGGTGACGCTCGCCGTGCCATGCGCGATCGGGCGGCCGGTGCGCGGGTCGATGCTGTGGCTGCCCGCGGCGGAGGTGCGGCGATAGTCGCCCGAGGTTGCAACCGCCATGCCGTGCAGCGCAATCCGCAGCGGGGCGAGCGCAACACCGGGCGGCGGCTCC
>JBKBTU010000434.1:0-880 GCA_046290715.1 Sphingomonas sp.
GCGGCGCGCGGGGCAATGCCGCGGAAATCGATCACGCGGACCTGTTTGGTCTTGGCGTCTTAGACGGGGATGTAGCCGTCGCCGCCGACATTGCCCGCGCGCGGCAGGGTGACGGCGAGCGCGAAGGCGACCGCGACCGCGGCGTCCACCGCATTGCCGCCGTCGCGCAATATCTGCGCGCCGACGCTGCTGGCCATCTCGTTCTGGCTGACCACCATCCCGCGCGTGCCGACCACGGGCGAGTGGATCGAGGGATATTCGAGGAGGTGGCGGCTCTGCGCCAGGGTTGGCGTGGGGAGGGCGAGGCCGAAGGCGGCGAGGGCGAGGGTGAGTTTACGCAGGAACATGGGTCTCTCTCTCTCAATTCCTCCCCCAGCTTGCTGGGGGAGGTGGCAGCGCGCAGCGCTGACGGAGGGGCCGCCCCGCAGAGGGCGGAATTTTGTCGAGACGTTCACGGCCGTCTGCGCGGCCGCCCCTCCACCACCGCCTTCGGCGGCGGTCCCCCTCCCCCAGCGAAGCTGGGGTAGGAATGGGGTTGCCTCACTCATTGTCGCTCGCCTTGTAGCGCGCGACGTCCATCTCGCCCTCCCAGCGCGCGACGGCGGTGGCGATCGAGAGGTCGGAGGTGACGTTGGGCACGGTGCGGATCATGTCGAGGATGCGGTCGAACGGGAGGATGAAGCCGACGACGATCGCGGTCTGCTCCGGCGTGATGCCGATCGCGTGGAGCACGGCGGCGAGGACGAACAGCGACCCCGACGGGACCGGGGCGACGCCCATCGCGACGATGGTCGTGGTGGCGGCGATGACCAGATAATCGGCCATGCTGAGATCGACGCCGAAGGCCTGTGCCGAGAACAGCGTCAGCATCGCGACATAC
>JBKBTU010000435.1:0-875 GCA_046290715.1 Sphingomonas sp.
CGCCAATTCGTTCGCGACGTGACGCCCCCTTTCGTTCGTGCTGAGCCTGTCGAAGCACGGTGAGACTCAGGGCCTTCGACAGGCTCAGGCCGAACGGTGCGGGCTTGGCCACCGCCTCAGGATGTGACGATGGACGCCGATTATTTCCTCACCGTCGCCAATCAGACGATGTGGGTGCTCGCGCTCGCCAGCGCGCCGATCCTGATCCCGGCTTTGCTCGCCGGCCTCATCCTCGGCATGATCCAGGCGGCGACCTCTATCAACGAACAGACGCTGAGCTTCGTGCCCAAGCTGCTGGTGGTGGCGTTCTCGATCATGATCTTCGGGAGCCTGATCCTGGGGCTGCTGTCGGATTTCACCGTCGGCATGTTCGAGCGTATTCCCGACCTGGTCAAATAACGTGAGGGCAGCCGCAACCCCATGTGTCCCCGCGAAGGCGGGGACCCAGTCCTGGGCTCCCGCCTTCGCGGGAGCACATTCCGGCATTGCACCCGTCTGATGTTGGGTTTCGGATTAGCCATCGAACCCCGCTTGTGGGCGCTCATCTTCGTGATGATCCGGATCGGCGCGGCGTTCGTCGTCGCGCCGGTGTTCGGGGCGGTGTCGATTCCCTTGCCGGTGCGCGTCGGGCTGTCGGGGGCGATCGGCGTGTTCGTGCTGTCGGTCCACCCGGTGACCCCGCCGGCGCAGATCTTTGCGGTGGCGACCTTCCTCGCCGTGTTCGCCGAGGCGCTGGTGGGTTCGGCGATCGGCTTCATCCTCCAGATCGGCTTCGCCGCGCCGGCGATCGCGTCCGAGATCATCGGCGGATCGATGGGGATCGGCTTCGCCTCGTCGATCGATCCGCAGAACGGGCGCTCCAGCCCGGCGCTCGG
>JBKBTU010000436.1:0-869 GCA_046290715.1 Sphingomonas sp.
CACGCGCAGTTCCAGTTCCAGGCGCCGCCCGAACTGCCCGAGCTGCCCGACTTCATCACCACCCACTTCGACCCCTTCACCGGCGAGGACAATTCGGCGGACATCGATGCGGGCACGATGGGGCGGATCACCACCCAGCTGCCGCCGATGCAGATGGCGCAGCCCGATGCGCCGCTGGGCGACAATCCGGAGCATTGGGAAGGCCGCGTCAACCGCAACGCGCCATGTCCGTGCGGCTCGGGGCGAAAGTACAAGCACTGCCACGGCGCCGTGACGGCGTAAGGGAAAGGCGACGGAGCCGTCCCACCTTCTCCGTCACCCCGGACGTGTTCCGGGGTCCACTCCGCGGCCGGCAAAGGCGTTTGAGCCTCCAGCTGCGCCCTTGCCGCCCGGTGGACCCCGGAACGAGTCCGGGGTGACGGAGCGTTCCCGGCAGCCGCCACTAACGAGAAAGGCCGGGTCGCCCTGTGGCTACCCGGCCTCTTTTACCTGAAACGGAAGACTGGCTTACTTCGGCAGCACCACGGTCGGCCCGATGCTGTCAACGACCGCACGCGCATTGAACGCGCGCAGGTTATCGCGCGGGATCGCCCCCTTGCGCATCACGATCTCCGCCGTGGCCTCATAGCGGTCGATCGTCCGGATATCGAAGTCGTTGCCCCACGGGCCGAAGCCGCCGCCGAACCACGGATCCCAGCTGCGCCAGCCAAACCCGCGGCCGTAATAGCGCCACGACGGTCCCCAATAGCCGCCGAAGCCGCCATAACCCCAACCGCCACCGATTCCCGGCGTGGAATAGGTACGCGACTGCAGGTCGGTATCGCGGTTGGCCATCAGGAAATAGTCGTAGCCGTTCTGCAGCGTCAGTT
>JBKBTU010000437.1:0-868 GCA_046290715.1 Sphingomonas sp.
CCATCTCCTCTGGTTCTTCCAAAGGCGCGAACGGCGGGCGGGCACGGCTGGTTCCGTGCGGTGCGACGGGCGCCTTCAGCTGCGGCGAAACAACTTGCCGCGCTCGGTCACGAACACGATCGCCAGCGCCGTGAGGCCGAGCGTGGTAAAGCCGATATACAGCGGAACCGCGGTGCCGTCGAATGCCTGGCCGATGACCGCGCCGAGCACGGCCGCACCCAGCGTGGCGATAAAGCCCTGCAGGCTGGAGGCGCGTCCCGCGATTGCGCCCATATTCTCCATCGCCATCGCCGAGAAGTTGGAGTTGGCAAGCCCCATCGCCGCCATCATCGGCGCCTGCAGCACGATGAAGATCACCAGATTCTCGCCCCAGATCAGGATGATCGCCAGATGGATCGCGGCGAGCACGGTGGTTGCGATGATCGCGCAATGCGAGAGGAACCGCATCCCGAACCGCATGACCAGGCGCGAATTGGCAAAGGCGCTCGCTGCCATCAGCCCGGCAATCGATGCGAACACGACCGTCAGCAGTTCGGGCCGCTTGAACACATCGTACACGATCTGCTGGATCGAGCCGATAAAGGCAAAGAAACAGCCCGAGATCGCGGCGGTCGCAAAAGTGTAGCCGACCGCCCAGCGATCGCGGAACATGATCCGGTAGCCGCGCCAGATTTCGCGGATGTCGAGCCGGTTGACCGACGCCGGGTCCAGCGTCTCCGGCATCCGGATCAGGAACCACCCCAGCACCAGCGCCGCGACGATCGCGATGCCGCCGAAGATCAGTCGCCACGATCCGAAGATCATCACCATCAACTGGCCCCAGGCCGGTGCCAGAACCGGGACAACCATGAACGTCATGAAGGCGAGG
>JBKBTU010000438.1:0-860 GCA_046290715.1 Sphingomonas sp.
GCTGCGCCGCCACAGCTATGCGCTGCGCCGTCGCCTTGGCCCGATGGGCGACGAACATGGCGGCATGCTGACCCCCGATTATATGGGCCGGGTGATCGACCTCGACTTCCCGGCGATGCGCACCTTTTTCGACATGCCGGCAATCACCGACAGCGCGGTGTGGCGGCGTATCGCCAATCTCGAATATCTCGCGGCGAAACTCGGATCGCGGGTGGTGGGGTGAACCAATTCCTCCCCCAGCTCGCTGGGGGAGGTGGCGCCGCGAAGCGGTGACGGAGGGGCCGCCGTCGTCAGACGGCGGAATTTTGTCGAGCTGTTCCCGGCTGTCTGCGCAGCCGCCCCTCCACCGCCCGCTGCGCGGGCGGTCCCCCTCCCCTGAGACAAGCTCAGGGGAGGAATAAGGTAGCACTCACCCCTCCGCCGGCACCGCCATCAGCGCGTCGTCCAGCGCATTGGCCCGCTGCGCCGCGTCGCGCGCCTGCACCCGCGCGACGAACGCCACGAAGGAATCGCGCTTGGGGATCGTCCCGAATTGCGTGCCCCAGCTCAGATGCGCGCCGACATACAGGTCCGCCGCCGTGAAATGGTCCGCCGCCAGCCAGCCGTCCCCCGCGGCAGTGACGGCTGCATCCAGCGTGTCGATCGTCCGGTCGAAATCGCCAAAGCCGAGCATGCCCTGTTTCTGCGGATCGTCGCCGGCGTCCCACCCCATCGAGCGGCTTGTCACCGCCTGCTCCAGCGGCCCCGCGGCGAAGAACAGCCAGCGATAATAGGCTCCGCGCGCATCGACCGGCGGCGCCAGCCTCGCCGCGGGAAACGCATCGGCGAGATAGGCACAGATCGCCGCGCATTCGGTCACG
>JBKBTU010000043.1:0-13967 GCA_046290715.1 Sphingomonas sp.
TGCTGGCCGTCATCGCGCTGCTGATCGGTCTGGGCGTCTGGCAGCTTCAGCGCCGGACGTGGAAGCTGGCGCTGATCGCGCATACCGAGGCGATGCTGGCGAGCCCGCCCGTCGCCGCGCCGGGGCCGCCGCAGTGGCGGTCGGTCGGCGGCGGCGATCTCTATCGGCCGGTGACGGCGAGCGGTCGGTACCGCACCGGCGCCGACACCTACGTACAGGCGGTGACCGACTTCGGCGGCGGCTATTGGGTGCTGAGCCCGTTCGACACGAATCGCGGCTTTACGGTGCTCGTCAACCGCGGCTTCGTGCCCGAGAACCTGCGGGGCAAGGCGCCGCCGTCGGCGCTGCCGCAGACGATCCGCGGGCTGCTTCGGCTGAGCGAGCCGGGGGGAGGCTTCCTGCGCCGCAACGATCCCGCCGGAGACCGCTGGTATTCGCGCGACGTCGCCGCGATCGCCGCGGCCAGGCGCCTCGGCCGCATCGCCCCCTATTTCATCGATGCGAGCGCGCCGCATACCGGCTGGCCGCGCGGGGGCCTGACCGTCGTCCGCTTCCGCAACACGCATCTCGTCTATGCGCTGACCTGGTTCGGCCTCGCGCTGCTCGTCGCGGTGATGGCGTGGCGGGTGCGCCGGCGATAGGGGCCGCCCTTACCGGAGCCCGGCGCGGTCACTCGTCGAGCTTGGCGCCATCGACGATGCGGGCGGTGCGGGCGGCCTCCTGAGCCTCCGCTTCCCGCTCGGCCCTGGTACGGCCGAACTTCGCGCGGTTCTCGGCGGCGGCCTTCCCGGCCGCCGCACGATCACGCGCCTTGCGGGCGCGGCGCAGGTTGATGATCTCTGCCATAGCAGACCTCTATCATTCCTCCCCCGCCAGGGGGAGGTGGCACCGCGCAGCAGTGACCGAGGGAGGAGTCAGCGCTTCGCCCTCTCCTCCGCCGCGCGCTTGACCAGGCACCAGCGCTGCCATTCGTCCCGCGCATCCGCCAGCGCGCGATGAGCCGGCACGTCGCGGTCGCGGACCTCCGCCAGCGCCACCGCGTCCGCCACCGCCCGCCCCAACTCCGCCGCCGGCACCGCATCGCGCAGGATCGCGGTCGCGATGCCGCGCTGCGCCTCCTCGGTATCGTGCAACCGCAGCGCATGGCGCGGCAGCTTCGCCGCACGGAGCAGCGCGCTCAGCCACTTGCCGTCCCACGAGGGCGCGCTCGCATACAGGTCATGGCCGGTCAGCACATCGACCATCCGCTGCGCCACCACCTCGTGCGGCGTACCGTCCGCGATCAGCGTCGCGCGCGGAATGTGGTGCACCGCCTCGGCGGTGGCATCCCAATCGTCCCATTGCGCGGGCGGCCGGATCAGGTGGCTTTCCTCGCGCCCGTCCTCGAACACCCAGGCGACCTCGATCGGATAGCTCTTCTTGGCGAGCGACGAGGCTTCGAAATCGAGGAAGACGTGCATGGGCGGATAACGCCCCAGCGCCGCGTCAGTGTCCAGAGCGCCGCCAGGCGCCGCGCAGCAGCCGCCCGGCCAGCGCCGGCACGCCGGGCCGCAGCAGCAGCCAGTCGCGGATCGCCGGCCCCTTGTCGGCGCCGATCACCTGCTTGTAGCCGCTGTCCCCCGCCCCCCAGTCGACGCGCGCGATGCCCCGACCCAGCGCCTCGACGAGGTTGCGATAGTAAAGCAGCTTGCCGGGCGAATGCTTGGCATAGGCAGGGTCGTAGCTGTTCGCGATCGCATATTTCAGGTCGCCGGCGTCGATGTCGAACGAGAAAGCGGCGGGCCGCCCGTCGATCGTCAGCAGAGCGGCGCGCATCATCCCGGCGACGACCGGATCGGCAGCCGCCGCGCGCCAGAACGCACCGTGCCCGGTGGCGGTGAATTTCGCGTCCGAGCCGTCGGTGCGCGCCGCGATCCAGCTCGCCTGCTCGATCTCGGCGAGCGCATCGAACGCCACCGGCCAGTCGGTGCCGTCGAGGAACCGCCAGTCGGGGACACCGTGCGAGGCGAGATGCTTTTCGTGGAAGCGGTTCTTGCGCAGCGTCGATCCGCGCGGCCAGCTGCCCTCCGCCTGCAGCGCCGCCATGTCGAGCAGCCAGCTGTCGGCGACGAAGCGGTCGAGCACGGCCCAGCCCGCCGCGCGGGCGGCGTAAATCAGCGCCGCCGCCGCCGGATCGCCGTCATAGACCGGCCCGATCCTCAATCCGTTGACGCTGGCCGCAAGCACCGACAGCGCGGCCTTCGCCGTCGCCTCGCCCGCGCCCTCCGCGAGCGGAAAACTGCGGAACGGCCAGTAGGAGCCCGGCACCGCCGCCAGTCGCAGCCACGCCGGGCCGAGCCCGATCAACGGCAGCGCCAGCACCGGCTCGCCGTCCTCCTCGACCAGCAGCGTCCGCGCCTCGCCGCCATAGGCGGCCACCGCCGCGGCGAACCAGCCGTGGCGCAGGAAGCCGTGGCTCGCCGGCGCGCGCGCGGCGACATCGTCGATCGCCACCGCCAATCCTTCGGTGACGTGACCGCGGGCGACCGGCGGCAGGCGCTGGAATTCGGCGAGGAGCATCGGCTTGGTCACGTGCCTGCCCATAAGCGCCATCGGTTACCAAGGCGTGGAGGAAAGCGGCAGGCCGTGCCCCCTATCGCGCGTGGCGCGCGCAAGCCTATGGTGCCGGCCATGCCGGTGCTCCTCCAGGTCTCGACGATCGCGCAGACGATCCAGCTGTCGCTCGCCCCCGTCTTCATGCTGGCGGCGATCGGGCAGATCCTCAACGTCCTCGCCGGTCGCCTCGCCCGTGTCATCGACCGCGCCCGCGTGCTCGAGGCGCGCGTCCCCGAGGTCGAGGGCGCCGAGCGTCAGCGCCACGTCTGGGAGCTGAAGCTGCTCGACGAGCGCATGTCGATCATCAACGCCGCCCTCTTTCTCGCCGTATCGAGCGCGGTCATGGCGTGCATCGTCATCGCGCTGCTGTTCATCGCCAACATCGCCAAATTCCACATCGGCACCTGGATCGCGCTCGCCTTCATCGTTGCGGTCAGCCTGCTGATCTGCTGCCTCACCGCCTTCATGTGGGAGGTGCGCGTCAGCCTGCGCGCCATTCACGTCCGCAAGGAGATCCTGTCGTGAGCCTCGCCGTCGAACGCCGCCTGTTGCAGGCGGTCGTCGCGATCGCCTGCCTCGTTCCGCTCTCGATCGGCGGCACGAGCGTGCTCCACGGCCCCGGTTTCCTCGGCCATCCGCCGGTGATCCCGACCGATCTCGACAGCCACTTCCGCTACATATCGGGCATCTTCTTCGCGGTCGGCATCGCCTTCGCCAGCTGCGTGCCGCGGATCGAGGCCACCGGCCCGCGCTTCCGCCTGCTCGGAGCGCTGGTCGTCGCGGGCGGGTTGGCGCGACTGGTGTCGCTGGCTGAGGTCGGCGTGCCGTCCGCCGGGCATCTGTTCGGCTTCGCCATGGAACTCGGCGCCGTGCCGCTGCTGATGCTGTGGCAGCGCAGCTTCGAGCGGCGCTGGCGCTCCTAGACTGACCCTCACCCTTCCGGCCCCGCAGGCGGCGAGAGGGTGAGGACAAGTGCGGGACGGCCTACCGCGCGCCCTCCAGCCCCGCCCCCACATCCGCCTGCGTCAGATAGCGTGGCGCGACGCGCGCCTTCGCGCGCTGCTCAAAGGCATAACCCGCGCCCAGCACCGTGGCCTCTCCATTCTTGGTCGCGATGAATGAGAGGCCGACCGGCAGGCCCTTCGTCAGCCCCATCGGCACGGTGAGGTTGGGATAGCCCGCGATCGCCGGCAGTTCCGACGATGACGGGCCGCTATACTGGTCGCCATAGACGGGATCGCTGAGCCACGCGCCGGCATAGGTCGGCTCGACCAGCACCTGCGCGTTGGCGCTGCGCAGCATGCCGTCGATCGCCTCGCTCGCCAGCCGCAGCGACTTGGCGCGGGCAGCCTTGTACGCCGGGTCGTCCAGCCCCTTGGTCTTCGCCGCCTCCTCGAAGATCTCCTGCTGGAAGAAGGGCATCTCTTCGGCGGCATGGGCGCGGTTGAAGGCGATCAGCTGGTCGAGCGTCCGCGCCGTCACCGCCGGCGGCGTGGTCGCGAGATAGGTCTCGAGGTCCGCCTTCAGCTCGGTCTTGAGCACGGTGAATTCGGCCTCGCCGATCCCCTCCAGCTTGGGTGCCTTGACCTCGACCAGCACCGCGCCCGCGCCCCGCAAGACCGCCAGCGCCGCCTCGTACCGCGCGGTCAGATCGGCGGGCAGGCCGTCGGGCCGCAGCACGGCGATCCGCATGCCCGACAGCGCGCTGACCGACAGGCCGGCGGCATAGTCGCGCGACACCGCGCCGGCGGTGGCCGGGTCGGCGGGATCGGCGGCGACCATCGCCGACAGCAGGATCGCCGCGTCGCGGACGCTGCGCGCCATCGGCCCGGGCGTGTCCTGCGAATGGCTGATCGGCACGACATGCGTGCGGCTGACGAGCCCGATCGACGGCTTCAGCCCGACGAGGCCGTTGATCGACGACGGGCAGACGACCGACCCGTCCGTCTCCGTCCCCACCGCCGCCGCCGCGAAGCTCGCCGCCACCGCCGCACCCGAGCCGGACGAGGAGCCGCAGGCGGTGCGATCGAGCGCATAGGGATTGCGCACCAGGCCGCCGACGGCGCTCCACCCGCTCATCGCGTGCGTCGAGCGGATGTTCGCCCATTCGCTGAGGTTGGTCTTGCCGAGGATCACCGCGCCCGCCGCCCGCAGCGCCGCCACCACCGGCGCGTCGCGGCGCGTGACATTGTCCTTCAGCGCCAGGCTGCCCGCAGTGGTCGCCATCGCATCCGCGGTCTCGATATTGTCCTTGATGAGGACGGGGACGCCGTGCAGCGGACCGCGGATCCGGCCGGCCTTGCGCTCCGCGTCGAGCGCCTTGGCCTGCGCCAGCGCGTCGGGATTGACCGCGATGACGCTGCGTAGCGTCGGCCCCTTGCGATCCATCGCCGCGATGCGGTCGAGATAGGCGCGGGTCAGCTCGGCGCTGGTCGCCTTGCCGGCCGTCATCAACGCCTGCGCCTGCTCCAGAGACACCTCTTCGACCGCGACCTTGCGCGCCGCCACGGGCGCCGCCACGGGCGCCGACAGCGCGCTGGCGGCAAGCATGAAACCGAGCAATATCCGACGCATGGAACCCCCTGTTAATCGGCCGCGATGCTAACGAGGCGATCGGGCAACGCAAGCCGCGTTGACCGGCGGATGAACCCGCGGCAGGCCGCAGCGTTCACCTGGATCATCCAAGCGAAGGGCGCCCGTGGCACTGACATTGAAGATCATCGGCGGGGTCGTCGTGCTGCTGATCGTGACGCTGGGCCTGGCGGTGACGATCGTCCCGCGTTTCCTCGACCGCATCTATTACGAGGGCGCGGAGAGCGATCATTACGACGGCGCACGGTTCTTCAACCCGGATGGCGACCAGGATACGCTACGGATGCCGGCGGGCGGCGGCCGCGCCGGCTTCTTCTGGCGCCAGCTGACCGGCCGTGACGGTCGGCCGGTCTGGCCGGACAGCGTGCCCGTCGTCCCCGCCAAACCGCCTCGGCGGGTCGAGGGCGAGCGCATGCTGGTCACCTGGATCGGCCACGCCAGCGTGCTGATCCAGACGCAGGGGCTCAACATCCTCACCGACCCGATCTACGCCGACCGCGCCGGCCCGTTCGGCTTCGGCCCGAAGCGCGTAGCGGCGCCAGGCGTGGCGTTCGACGACCTTCCCAAGATCGACCTCGTGCTGGTCAGCCACAACCATTACGACCATCTCGACCAAGCCGCGCTCAAGCGGCTGTGGGAGCGCGACCGGCCACGGATCGTCACCAGCCTGGGCAACGACAGCGTCATCGGCCAGGTCGGCGCGCAGGCGACAGCGCTCGACTGGGGGCGACGTGTCGCGATCCGTCCCGGCGTCGAAGTGGCCGTGACGCGCAATCATCATTGGGGCAGCCGCTGGTTCACCGACCGCAACCGCGCACTCTGGTCGAGCTTCGTGTTGATGCTGCCCGGCGGCAACGTCTTCTTCGCGGGTGACACGGGTTTGGGTGACGGTCGCTGGCCCGCCGAGGCGGCGGCGCTCGGTCCGATCCGTTTCGCGATGATCCCGATCGGCGCCTTCCGCTTCGCCCCCGGCCAGATGAGCTCGGGCAGCCACATCGGCCCTGCCGAGGCGGCGCTGATCCACCAGCGGCTCGGCGCGGCGCGATCGATGGCGATCCACTGGGGGACGTTCCGCCTGTCCTACGAAGGCTATGACACGCCGCCCAGGATGCTGGCGGCGGCGATGCGGTGCAGCGGCGGCGATGGCTTCACCGCGGAGACGATCGGCGTGCCGTTCGAGGTTGCGCCTTACGCGACGCCGCGCACGGGCAAGCCGATGGCGCGGGACTCGATGCTCCGCTGCCTCGACACGCCCGAGGTCAAGGCGCTGCGGTGACCCACAAGCCCCTCCCCTGAAAGGGAGGGGTGAACGCCCGTCAATCCACGAACGCGCGTTCGATCACATACGTCCCGGCCTTGGCGTTCGAGCCTTCCTCGAAGCCGATGCCGTCCAGCATCGCCGCGGTCTCGCGGATCATCGCCATGCTGCCGCAGAGCATGATCCGGTCCGTCTCGGGATCGAGCTTCTTCGCGCCCTGCACGGGATCGCCGAACAGCGCCGCGCTCTCGATCAGGTCGCCGATCCGCCCCGTCGTGCGGAACGGCTCGCGGGTCACCGTCGGGATGTAGTGGAACTGCGTCGCCGCCTCGTCCGACACCAACGGATCGTCCGCCAGCCGCGCCTGCAATTCGTCGTGATAGGCAAGGTCGCTCACCTGTCGCACCGAATGGACCAAGATCACCTGATCGAACATGCTGTACACGTCGGGATCGCGCGCCAGGCTGAGGAACGGCGCGAGGCCGGTGCCGGTCGAGAAGAAGAATAGCCGCTTACCGCCGATCAGCGCATCGGTGACGAGCGTGCCGGTCGGCTTCCTGCCCATATAGACCTCGTCCCCCGCCTCGATCAGCTGGAGCTTGGAGGTGAGCGGCCCGTCCTCGACCTTGATCGACAGGAATTCCAGTTCCTCGGCATAATGCGGGCTGGCGATCGAATAGGCGCGCATGATCGGCTTGGCGCCGTCGCCATCGCCGGGCAGCCCGATCATCACGAACTCGCCCGACCGGAAGCGGAAGCTCGCCGGGCGCTCGACCGCGAAGCTAAACAGCCGGTCGTTCCAGTGGCGGACCCACAGGACCTTCACGTTGGCGAACGCCTTGGTCTCGGGGATCGTCTTGGGGGAACGGAGGTCGGTCATTGCGGGCGGGACTTCGGATCGTTTGCGAAGGGCTCGCATTATGAACCGCGCGGGCTCCGGTCAACCAAAGCAAAGCTTGGGGTGACCGCAGTGCTCCTGCGAACGCAAGAGCCCAAAGCCAAGCAGCGCATCGTCCGCGGCCCTGGGCTCCTGCCTACACAGGAGCACGAGAGAAGCCGTTGCCGCCGAGGGCGTCCACCCCCATATTCGTTCCCGATATGGCCATCCAGATCCGCACCAGCCTCGCCGAACCGGAAACCGGCGAAAGCTTCGTTCCCCATCGCCCCGCCCGCCCCGGCAAGGTCGAGGGCGGCCGCCCGTTCAAGCTGGTCAGCGAATACCAGCCGTCGGGCGATCAGCCGACCGCGATCCGCGAGCTGACCGAGACCGCACGGGCCGGCGAGAAGGATCAGGTGCTGCTCGGCGTCACCGGCTCGGGCAAGACCTTCACCATGGCGAAGGTGATCGAGGAATTGCAGCGGCCCGCGCTGATCCTCGCGCCCAACAAGATCCTGGCCGCGCAGCTCTACGGCGAGTTCAAGAGCTTCTTCCCCGACAACGCGGTCGAATATTTCGTCAGCTATTACGATTACTACCAGCCGGAGGCCTATGTGCCGCGGTCGGACACCTACATCGAGAAGGAATCCTCGACCAACGAATCGATCGACCGGATGCGCCATTCGGCCACCCGCTCGCTGCTCGAGCGCGACGACGTCATCATCGTCGCCTCGGTCTCGTGCCTCTACGGCATCGGCTCGGTCGAGACCTATTCGGCGATGATCTTCGACCTCAAGAAGGGGACGACCGTCGACCAGCGCGAGATCGTGCGCAAGCTCGTCGCCTTGCAATACAAGCGCAACGACGCCGCCTTCGCGCGCGGCAACTTCCGCGTGAAGGGCGACACGCTGGAGATTTTCCCCTCGCATTATGAGGACAGCGCCTGGCGGATCAGCTTCTTCGGCGACGATATCGAGGAGATCACCGAGTTCGATCCGCTCACCGGCAAGAAGGTCGCAAGCCTCAACTCGGTGCGCATCTACGCCAACAGCCACTACGTCACGCCCGGCCCGACGCTCAAGCAGGCGGGCGAGGCGATCAAGCACGAGCTCGCCGAGCGGCTCAAGGAACTGGTCGGCGAGGGCAAGCTGCTCGAGGCGCAACGGCTCGAACAGCGCACCAATTTCGACCTCGAGATGATCGCCGCAACCGGATCGTGCGCGGGAATCGAGAATTACAGCCGCTTCCTTACCGGCCGCCTGCCCGGCGAGCCGCCGCCCACCCTGTTCGAATATCTCCCCGAGAATGCGGTGCTGTTCGTCGACGAGAGCCACCAGACCGTGCCGCAGATCGGGGCGATGGCGCGGGGAGACCATCGCCGCAAGATCACGCTCGCCGAATATGGCTTCCGCCTGCCGTCGTGCATCGACAACCGGCCGTTGCGGTTCAACGAATGGGACGCGATGCGCCCGCAGACGGTCAGCGTCTCGGCGACGCCTGGCGGCTGGGAGATGGAGCAGACCGGCGGCGTCTTCGCCGAACAGGTCATCCGCCCGACCGGCCTGATCGACCCTCCGGTGGAAATCCGCCCGGTCGAGGAGCAGGTCCAGGACCTGATCCAGGAATGCAAGGCGACCACCGCCAAGGGCTATCGCACGCTGGTGACGACGCTCACCAAGCGCATGTCCGAGGACCTCACCGAATATATGCACGAAGCGGGGATCAAGGTCCGCTACATGCATTCGGACGTCGAGACGCTGGAGCGTATCGAACTGATCCGCGACCTGCGCCTCGGCGTCTATGACGTGCTCATCGGCATCAACCTGCTGCGCGAGGGCCTCGACATTCCCGAATGCGGGCTGGTCGCGATCCTCGATGCGGACAAGGAAGGCTTCCTGCGCTCCGAAACCTCGCTGATCCAGACGATCGGCCGCGCCGCGCGCAACGTCGACGGGCGCGTGATCCTCTACGCCGACCGCATCACCGGTTCGATGGAGCGGGCGATGAACGAGACGCAGCGCCGCCGCGAGAAGCAGGAGGAATATAACCGCGAGCACGGCATCACCCCGCAGACGATCCGCCGCCAGATCGGCGACATCATCGCCCACGTCAGCCAAGGCGATCAGGTCACCATCCGGATCGACGACGACCGCCCGCACATGGTCGGCCACAACCTGCGCGCCTATATCGAGGAACTCGAGAAGAAGATGCGCAAGGCCGCGTCCGACCTCGAGTTCGAGGAGGCGGGCCGCCTGCGCGACGAGATCCGCCAGCTCGAGAACGAGGAGCTCGGCTTGCCCGTCGAGGAGCACAAGGCGCCGGTCATGGGCCGCAGCAACGAAGGCAAGCCGGGCACCCGCAAGACGCGCTACGGCAAGCAGCAGAAGATGCGGATGGGCGGCCGCCGGGGGCGGTGACCGGGCGGCGCGATCCCCGTCGCTTGTCGCTGGCTCGCGCTGTTTTTCTGGCGGTTCTCGAAAAAGGCAGGGACCAAGAAGCCTTTGCGACGTTCGCTCCACCGTCCACAAGCGATCCGTCACCCCGGACTCGTTCCGGGGTCTACCGGTCCGCCAGACCGCCGGCTTGCAAGTATGTGGCGCGGTGGATGCCGGAACAAGTCCGGCATGACGGACGAGGCTTATGCAAAGCTATACCCGAATGGCCAGGGCCGCGCCCTCTCGGCGCGACTAACGGTAGACGATGGTAACCGCGCTGCTCGACCCCCGCACGGTGCTCGGCGCCTATGCGGTCGGCGTGTTCCCGATGGCGGATCACCGCGACGCCACCGACGTCTATTGGGTCGAGCCGCGCACCCGCGCGATCCTGCCGCTCGACGGCTTCCGGCTATCGCGTTCGCTCCGCAAGACGGTCGCGCGCGACCGTTTCCGCGTCACCGCCGATCGCGCCTTCGAGCGGATGATCCGCCTGTGCGCCGAGAGCGTCGAAGGCCGTCCGGAGACCTGGATCAACGCCGGCATCGAGCAGGCGTTCGTCGCGCTGCATCGCCTCGGCTTCGCGCATTCGATCGAATGCTGGGACGGCGACGAACTCGTCGGCGGCCTCTACGGCTTGGCGCTCGGCCGCGCCTTCTTCGGCGAATCGATGGTCAGCCGCCGCACCGATGCCTCCAAGGTCGCGCTCGCCTGGCTCGTCGCGCGGCTGAAGGCGGGCGGGTTCACCCTGCTCGACTGCCAGTTCCAGACCGCCCACCTCGCCTCGCTCGGGGCGGTGGAGATCGATCGCGCGGATTATTGCGCGTTGCTGGCCGGCGCGCTCGACGGGATCACCGCATCCTCGCCCTCGGGGGCCGCGTCGGCGTCCGCAGCAGGCGACTTCCTCGCGCTCGACCGCGTGGCGCCCCCGCCCTCGCCGCCGCCGAGCGACGTCGTCTCGGGGCCGGTCTCGGGCCACGACATCGTGCAGCTCTTGGTCCAGACGTCGTAGACGGGGTGCTGGACGACGTTGAGCGCCGGTCGTTCCTTGAACAGCCAGCCAGAGAACGCGCGCCGCCAGTGCCGGTCGCTGCCGCGCACGTCGAGTTGCACGAACGCGCCGGTGAGCTGGTCCTGCTCCCACGGCGCGGTATGCTCGCAGGCGCGCAGCCGGACGATGGCGTCGCCGATCCGCACCGCCTGCCCCGGCTTCAGCGTGATGTCGCGGCTGACGCCGTTGCGCTTGTTGAGGAGGCCGACCACCGCGACCCGCTCCGCCATCGGCGTACCGCCGGTCGGCAGCGCGACGTCGCTGGAGGCGACCGTCTCGATCGTGTCGCTCCCCGCTCGATCTTCGGGGGCGAGGTCCTGCGTCGCGACCACCGGTCCCTGACGCTCGGAACGATGCAGCGCGCGATAGCCCAGGATCGCCGCCAGCCCCAGCGCCACCAGCAGGACGCCGGCGGCGACCCAGCGGCGCATCACCCCTCGGGCGTCCAGGCTTCGTAGTCGCCGGTCGCCGCGGCGCGCTTGCCGCCCTTCTCCAGCGAGCCCGACGGACGGTAGGCGAGCGGCGTGCCGGTCATGTTCGGCACCGCCGGCTTCTGCCACGCCCGCGGCGGCGGCAACGCGCGATCGGGCACCTCGTCGATGTGATGGTGCAGCCAGCTGAACCATTCGGGCGGCACCCGGCTGGCATCGTTGGCACCCTCGTAGATCACCCAGCGTCGCGCCCGGCCGCTGCCGTCGCGGCGCCCCTCGTAATAGGCGTTGCCGAGCGAATCGGTGCCGACCTGCGCCATACCGCGCAGGCCGTAGAGCATCGTGCCCCACGACGCGCCGTTCCACCAGGTGAAGGGATTGAGGTTGATGCCCATGATGCTTCAGCGCTTACCCGTGTCGACGGCGGCCTTCAACCGGGGATCGCATGTTGCGGGTGAGCACGAGCGGAACCCTTAGCTTCGTCTTTGGCGCAGGCCCTGCAACTCGCGGCGGCGACGCTATTTCGCCCAACTCACCTTGTCGCCCTCGGCGATGCCCAGCTCCGCTGTGCGGCCGCCGACCAGTTCGAGCACCGCAGCGACGGGCTCGCGCGACAGGACGGGCGTTTCCGAAAACGGAACGGTATTCTCCGCGATCGTCGCGATCGTGCCGTCGGCGCGGATGAAGAGGATGTCGAGCGGCGTCGGCGTGTTCTTCATCCAGAAGCTCGCCTCGCGCGGGCCTCCGCCCTCCGCGGGATAGGGATAGAAGAGCATGCCGCCATCCGGCGACAGGTCGGTGCGATACATCAGCCCCTGCGCCTGCTGCGCCGGGGTGGTCGCGCGTTCGACGCGGAAGACGTGACGGCCGTTGGCGCTGGCGATCGTCACCGGCAGCAACGTCTTGGCTGTCGCCGCATCGGCCGCGGGCTGGCGGGTGAAGACGCCCTGCTCAACGGCGACGCCGGTCGCGCCCAGCCCCACCACGGCGACGAGCGCCACCAGCGCCTTCGTTCCGATCACCGGTTCAAGCCTCTTCCACGCTGACCGCGAGCGGCCCCTTGCGCCCTGCGACGATCCGCGCGCGCAGCCGCTGTTCGGGTTCGATCACCAGCACGCCCGCGCGCCGCAGCGTCTCCATATGGACGAAGACGTCGCTGCCGTCGGCATCGCGGACCAGGAAGCCATAACCCTTCAGCCGGTTGAACCATTTGACGACGACGCCCTCGAAATCGCCCGCGGCATCGATCAGCGCGACAGGATCGACCCGGTCGGCATTGCGGGGCGCGCGCGGCGGCTCCTCGACGGCATGGCCGAGGTCGATCGCGGTCACCTCCCGCGCCTGGTAGCCGCGGCCGCGCTGGATCGCCAGCGTCTCGACCCGCGCGCCCTCGGGCAGGCTGCGGCGGCCGTGCGCCTGCAGGACGGAAAAGTGGATCAGCACGTCGCCGATCGCCGCATCGTCCGCCACCGCGAAGCCGAAGCCGCGGGTCACGTCGAACCATTTGACGACACCGGTCACCGCCACCGCATCCGCCTCTGCGGCATTGGCGATGGCCACGTCGCCGCCGCCGCCGGGCATCACCCCGTCGTCGCGCTCGTCGCCCTCACGTTGCGGCTCGCTACGCATCACTGCACCCCTGTTGGCGCTACGCTAGCACGGTTCGCCACTGCTGCAATTGCGAAAGGTCCATTTAGTATGATTCTGTTAGTAGATCTGCATTTCGCGCGGTGACGATCCGGCGGGCGAGCGCGAAATCGTGGCCCGCGCGCACCATGGCGGCGATCTGCCGCTGCTGCACCGCGCGATCGTTGCCCGTCGATCCGAACGGGCCGAACCGCTTGCGGCGGGCGAAGGTGAGCGCGGCATCCAGCGCCTGTTCGGGGACCGCCGGGACGAAGTCGGCGGCGTCCGCCTCCTCCACCCGCGCCTGCCGCAATGCCAGCGCCACCCGACGCGCGCCGAGCCCGCGCCGCGACAGCGCCGCCGCCTTGCTCTCGGCATACAGCCGGTCGTCGACATAGCCGAGCGCCGCCATCCGCTCGGCCAGGGCGACCGGGTCCGCCGGTTCGCCCGTCCAGCCCCGCTCGCGGACCTTGCGCGCGAGATAGTCGGCGAGCTTGCCCCGCGTCGTGGCGAAGCGCTCGACATAGCGAAGCGCCAGCCGGTCGAGCGCGGCGGCGTCGAGCGGCGGCGGCGGGCGACGTTCCTGCCTCATGGCCATGTTGTTGCCACACTGGCATTGGATTTAGAACGATCATCGCGCGTTATAGCGTTTGGTTACGAGTGGCCGCGTCATGCGGCGAGCGAACAGGACTTCTTCGATGACCGAACGGTCTGCGCCCACGCCGGCTTCCCCTCCTTCCCCGACGCCGACGCTCGACGCGCTGCCGCGCCGTTTCGCCGACTTCGCGACGCTGGGCGAGGCGCTCGACTATGCGGCGAGCGGCGTGCGCGGCCTCAATTTCCACGACGCCCGCGGCACCCTGGTACGCCCGTACCCGTTCGCCGAGCTGCGCGCCGATGCGATCGCCATGGCCCACCGGCTGATCGCCGCCGGCGTCCGGCCCGAAGACCGGATCGCGCTCGTCGCGGAGACCGGCCCGGAGTTCGCCGCGCTGTTCTTCGGTACCGTCTATGCCGGTGCGTGGCCCGTGCCGCTGCCGCTGCCGACCAGCTTCGGCGGCCGCGATTCCTATATCGAGCAGCTCCGCGTCCAGCTCGCGAGCTG
>JBKBTU010000439.1:0-857 GCA_046290715.1 Sphingomonas sp.
CGTTCGCTCGCCACTACTAACGGAATCTCGGTTGATGTCTTTTCCTCCAGCTACTGAGATGTTTCAGTTCACCGGGTTCGCTTCTCGAAACCTATGTATTCAGTCTCGAGATACCTGTTCCCGCCTAACCAGATAAGCCCCGTGGCGACACGCATGAAGCGTGCCGCCAAGCGGCTCAGCTAGTTAAACGGATAGGTGGGTTTCCCCATTCGGAAATCTGCGGGTCAAAGGTTGCTCACACCTCACCGCAGCTTATCGCAGCGTGCCACGTCCTTCATCGCCTGTATGTGCCAAGGCATCCACGAATTGCCCTTACCTCACGCTTGAGAGTCCACACCACCAACGACAACGCTGGGCATTCCTTGCGGCCACCCATCAAAGTGATACTTTGATGGGAACCCAACAGAACACCAACTCGGCAGAGCAGCGTGCGTCAGATAACTGATGTGGATGTTATTCATCTCAGCCAGATATTAAGTGAAATGAACCGACGTTGATCGTCGCACCAGCCTTGCGGCTGCCGCTTCGCTCAAAGCCGATACCTTCACGGCATCGATTTTAAGAACCCATTCACAATGTCAAAGAGGGTCGTCGTGACCCATTACCGCTGCATCTCTACAGCGGAACTGTTGTCTTCATCTCTAGGTCTTGATGGCAAGTGGTGGAGCTTATCGGGATCGAACCGATGACCTGATGCTTGCAAAGCAACCGCTCTCCCAGCTGAGCTAAAGCCCCTTAACCACTCCGCGCACCCGTCAGTCGCAGCAAAGCTGCGCCTTATGGGCGCGCTGTGCTGCGCTGGCCGTGCTTGCCAGTGTGGAAAACAGCTCGCGCTATTGTCTCTCGCTGACTTGCGC
>JBKBTU010000440.1:0-836 GCA_046290715.1 Sphingomonas sp.
TGCCGGTCTTTACCCCGATCCCGCATGAGCAATTCGTCGCCGACCTGCTCGCGCTGGCCGATGCGCTGCGCGCCGACACTGACTGGCAACCCGATTACCTGATCGGAATCGGCCGCGGCGGGCTGATCCCGGCAGTCTATCTCAGCCATGCCTGTGGCGGACCGATGCTGTCGGTCGACTATAGCGCGCGGAACGAGGATCTTGCCGCACCCGCCCTCGCCCGGCTGGCCGAGCGGACCCGTGCCGGTGCCCGCCTGCTGTTCATCGACGACATCAATGACAGCGGCGCCACCATCGGCCGCCTCCGCGCCGGGCTCGCTGCTGCGGGCGCGCGCGCCGGCGCGGTGCGCTTCGCCACGCTGATCGACAATGTCCGCTCCGGCCAGCGCGTCGATTATGCCGCGCGCACCATCGATCGCAGCGTGACCAAGGACTGGTTCGTCTTCCCCTGGGAAGCGGTCGCGCCCGATGCCGCGATCGCGGCCGATGCAGCCGAGCTGCCCGACCGGATCGCCTGACCGGTTACAGCGCGGCCAGCGCCTGCTCGACAGAGTCCATCGTGAACGGCTTGGCCAGTACCGGCCGGTCGCGATACGCCTCGGCCACCATGTCGCCGCTGCCGCCGGTGGCAAGGATGAACGGGACGCCCTTTGCCGCCAGCGCGTCGGCCACCGGCCAGCTCTGCTCGCCACCCGACAGGTTGACGTCGAGGATCGCAGCATCGACGCCTCCCCCCTCGACCAACTCGAGCGCGGCGGCCACGCTCTCGGCGGTGCCGGCATGGTCCTTGCCCAGCATGTCGAGGAAATCCTCGATCATCATGGCGATCAGGGGTT
>JBKBTU010000441.1:0-823 GCA_046290715.1 Sphingomonas sp.
GAAACCGCCCCGGCAGCCCCCACCGGACCGGTGCCGACGATGTTCGAAGCCATCGTTCGTCAGCGCGCCGTCACCGCGACCTACAACAGGGGTCTCGTCGTCCTCGCGCCGCACATCCTCTACACGCGCCACGGCGAAATCTATCTCGACGCCACCACGCTTGAACGCGACGGCAAGCCGCCGCGCGAGGAGAAGGTGGGAACGTTCAAGGTCGATGGGCTGGGCGATCCTGCGCTGACCGATCGTCCGTTCGTCGCCAGTCCTCTGTTCGATCCCAACGCTGAAAAGTACGCTGGCGTCACGCTCATGGCGGTCGAGCGGCTCTGACCCGCTCGACCTGGCGGCATCAGCGGCAGCGCACCTGCGACTGGCTCTGGTCGACCGCCTTGCCGGCGAGCGCGCCCGCCGCGCCGCCGAGCAGCGTGCCGACGATCCGGCTGTGCCCGCCGTCGATCACGTTGCCGAGGATACCACCCGCCGCGCCGCCGACGATCAGGCCGGTCGTGCCGTCGCTCCGCTTGCAATAATAGCGGCCGTCGTTGCCGGCATAGACGCGCTCGTCCGAACTCAGCACGCGCTCGCGATAGTTGGATCCGGCGCGATAGTCGCGCGAGGGGTCATAGCCGTTCTCGTAGCGATCGTCGGGGTAATCATCGTAGCGCGGATCGGCGACGCGCGGGTCGTTGTACGCGCTCGGCACCGGCGCCTGACGGTAGCCCCCTGGCCCGACGTTGCCCCGTACCGACCGGTAGCGGTCGACCTCGGCGCGGTACCGCGCGAGCTCGGCGTCGAAGCGCTGTTGCGCGGCCGAGAAGCGCGCCTC
>JBKBTU010000442.1:0-819 GCA_046290715.1 Sphingomonas sp.
TCGCCGCTGATTGCCGGCCATTATCTGGACGAGTTCGCAGAGAGCCACGGAAAGTCGCTGGTGGTGCGCGAACTGGTCGGCGCCGCCCTGCCCTTTGCCGGTGTCGGCTGCGCAATCCGGCGCGACATGCTCGGGCGGGTCGCCGCCCTGCGCGCCGGCCAGCCGTTCGACGCCGCCAGCCTGACCGAAGATTATGAGCTCGGCCTGACCGTGACCGCACTGGGCGGGCGCAGTCGCTTCGTCCGTGCCCGTGCCGAAGATGACAGCCTGATCGCCGTCCGCGCCTATTTCCCCGCGACCCTGCCCGCCGCGGTACGGCAAAAGGCGCGCTGGCTCACGGGAATCGCGCTGGCGGGGTGGGATCGCGTCGGCTGGCAGCGCGGGGGCAGCCTGCGCGAACACTGGATGCGCATGCGCGATCGCCGCGCGACGCTGGCGATCCCGGTGCTCGCCATTGCCTATTTCGCGCTGCTAGCTTGGGGCGCTTCGCTTGCCGGGCATGTCCTCGCTGCTAGTACCCTCCCCATGCCCGAGGGGGCCGTTGCCCTGCTGCTCGCGGTCAACGCCGCGATGCTGGCATGGCGGGTCGCACTGCGCATTGCCTTCAGCTGGGCCGCCGCCGGGCCGCTCCAGGCCGCGCTTGCGGTGCCGCGGGTACTGGTCGCCAATCTGGTCGCGCTGCTCGCCGCGCGCCGGGCGCTCAGCCTGTACTGGCCGATGCTGGGCGGCGCTGCGGCGCGCTGGGACAAGACCGACCACCGGTTTCCGACCGGCGCAGGGGACGGCAGTTGAGCGCGGTGGCCGCCCAGGGACGCGGTC
>JBKBTU010000443.1:0-819 GCA_046290715.1 Sphingomonas sp.
CCAAGGCGGTCGCCTATATGCGCGCGCATTACACCCCCAATGCGCGCCCGCTGGTGCCGTTGGTCGCGGTGCAGACGATCGGCGATGGCCTAACCGCTCCGGCAATGCAGCGCGGCTATGCGGAGGCGGCGCGGGGCGACGTAAGGAGCCTCTACGTCAACGCGGCGGGCCACTGCACCTTCGATACCGCGACGGTATTGGCGACCATCCGCTATCTCGACACCCGCCTCGCCACCGGCAAATGGCCGCAGACGCCGGCCGCGTTTGTCCCGCATCAGCCCGCCCCGATGCTGCGGCCATGCTGGCGCGGAGGGAAGTGTCGCTAGTCCATTCCTCGCCCAGCTCGCTGGGGGAGGGGGACCGCCGCCGCAGGCGGTGGTGGAGGGTCGGCCGCGCAGACGACCGTGATCCGCTTTCCAAAATCCCGCCGTCTGCAGCGGCGGCCCCTTCGTCCTTGCGTTGCAACGCGACCTCCCCTGCGGGGCAGGGGAGGAAC
Organism: Sphingomonas sp.; assembly: GCA_046290715.1. Classification (GTDB taxonomy): domain Bacteria; phylum Pseudomonadota; class Alphaproteobacteria; order Sphingomonadales; family Sphingomonadaceae; genus Sphingomonas. The sequence goes on from JBKBTU010000443.1 coordinate 497, forward strand.
AGCTGGTTCAAATCCCCTTGCGCTGGATCGTCCATTTGGGGTCCTTGCACAGCCCGCAATCGACACCCGTGAACAGCGTCCCGGCCGCGACGTCCCCGCGCAGCTGCCAGTTGAGCCATGCGACCGAGAAACGCCCGACATCGCCGCCATTGTCCTCGCGGAACGTGCCGCCATGGCCGACATCGCCATCGATCAGCGCCACCGGGACATGCGTGATCCGGGCATAGTCGTCGGTACCGTTGGGCCACGCCACATCGCCCTTGCCACCCAGCACATAGAGCGTCGGGCTGTGCAGCGCCTTCAGCATTGCCTTGTCGACCGAC
>JBKBTU010000444.1:0-467 GCA_046290715.1 Sphingomonas sp.
CAAATCGCCCGACGAAATGGTACGCAGGTTCCAGGATTATCCGGACGCGTTGCAGGCGAGCGTCGACATCGCCCGGATGTGCACCTTCGACCTCGGCGAACTGGCATATCAATATCCGCACGAGCGGGTCATTGAGGGACTGACTGCACAACAGGCGCTCGAGCAACTCGCGACCGAAGCGGTCGAGGGCATGTTCGACGGAAACGTGCCCAAGTCCTATCGCGACCAGATCGCACACGGCTGATCGGCGAACTCGGCTATGCGCCCTACTTCCTGACGGTCCATTCGATCGTGCGTGAGGCCCGCCGGCGTGGGATCCTGTGCCAAGGGCGCGGCTCGGCTGCCAATTCGTGCGTCTGCTTCGTGCTCGGGGTCACGTCGATCGATCCGATCAAGCATGAACTGCTCTTCGAACGCTTCGTATCGGGCGAACGGCGCGAGCCCCCCGATATCGACCTCGATTTTGA
>JBKBTU010000444.1:477-814 GCA_046290715.1 Sphingomonas sp.
GGTCGTCACTCGTTACCGGGCGCGCGGCGCGGTACGCGATGTCGGCAAGGCGATGGGCTTGCCCGAGGATCTCACCTCCTCCTTGGCAGGCCTGGTCTGGGGGTGGTCCGCCGAAGGGGTCGGCGAGAAGCAGGTCGACGAGCTCAACCTCGACATCGGTGATCGCCGGCTGCGTCTCACACTCGATCTTGCGCGCAAGCTGATCGGTGTACCGCGTCACATGAGCCAGCATCCAGGCGGTTTCGTCCTGACCCATGATCGTCTCGACGACCTCGTTCCCATCGAACCAGCGGCGATGGAGGACCGCCAGATCATCGAATGGGACAAGGACGATATC
>JBKBTU010000445.1:0-809 GCA_046290715.1 Sphingomonas sp.
GAACGCGCGCGGGGCGTTGCGACAATGGCCGGCGAGACCGAAAGCCTGTCCGATCGCGTTGCCGCCTCTGCCGCCGAGCTGGCACGCGCCGCACGTGCGCTCGACGATTCGACCAGCGCGTTCCTCAACCGGCTCGACGCGGCCTGAGGCTCTGGCGGACGCGCCAACCAAAACGGGCCGGCGGATTGCTCCGCCAGCCCGTCACGACTGAGTAGACGTACCGATTAGAAGCGGAATGCCGCCGTGGCGCGCAGCGCGTGGAAGTCGAAATCCTGGCTACGCCGGAAGTCCGCGCCGCCGGCAAGCACGAACGGGTTCGTGGCGCCGGCAGTACCGGTCCCCACTTCGACCCGCGCATCCGAATCGTCGTAGCGGCTGTAGAGATATTCAAGGCCGATCGAGAAGTTGCGACCGAGCTTCTGCTCGACGCCGCCACCGGCCTGCCAGCCCCATGCCATGTCGTCGCCGGTGACCGCAAAGCTGTTCGCAGCGTTGCTGCTGCTGAAGCTGTTGTCGATCTTGGCATAGGCGCCGCCGCCCGTGGCGTAGAACAGCGTGCTGTCCCCGGCGACGAGGCCCGCACGAAGCCGCAATGCACCATTCCAGTCGAGCTCGCGCGTCATGGTGTAGAAGGCCGGCGTGGTGCTGTAGGCAGTGACGCTGTCGCGTGCCTCGGTCTTGCCGAATTCGGCAACGGCGCCCAACACGAACTTGCCCATCTGCTTGTCGAAGCCGATGCGGCCATAATATTCGATATCATCCTTGTCGTTCAGACAGGCGACATTCGCAATGGACGTCGCAGCGCCGTT
>JBKBTU010000446.1:0-804 GCA_046290715.1 Sphingomonas sp.
GATCGCGCATGAGGTCGGCCACCATATCCAGAATGTCACCGGCACGATGGAGCGGGTGCGCGCGCGGCAGGCGCGGATGACCCAGGTCGAGGGCAACGAATTGTCGGTGCGGGTCGAGCTGCAGGCGGATTGCTATGCCGGCGTCTGGGCGGCGCAGAATCGCGAGCGGCTCGAAGCCGGCGATATCGAGGAAGGGCTGCGCGCGGCCGAGGCGATCGGCGACGATACGCTGCAGAAGCAGGCGCGCGGAACGATCGTGCCGGAGAGCTTTACCCATGGCACGTCGGCGCAGCGCATGAAGTGGCTGAAGCGCGGCCTGGACAGCGGCAACCCCGCCGCGTGCGACACGTTCAGCGGCGCGATTTGAGGATGACTGAATGAGTGTCGCATTCCGCCGCGAGAGCGACGAGGAGCATAAGGAACCCCGGTTCGAATTGCCGATCCCGGCCGGCCCCAATCTGGTGACGGCGCGCGGGCTGGCGCTGATCGACGAACAGGTGCGCGCGCTTGAGGCGCAGCTCGACGGGCTGGAGGGCGAGGAGGCGCGCGCGCCGCTGCTGCGCGACCTGCGCTACTGGCACACGCGCCAGACCACCGCGCAGATCGCACCAGTGCCCGAGGCGGATGTGGTCGCGATCGGATCGCGCGTCGGCTTTCGCCTGAACGGGCGCGCGCGCGCGATCGACATCGTCGGCCATGACGAGGCCGATCCGGCGCAGGATCGCATCGCGTTCCAGGCGCCGCTCGCCGCCGCGATGCTGGGTGCGGAGGTGGGCGAGCGCGTCGATTTCGGCGGACGCAGCG
>JBKBTU010000447.1:0-802 GCA_046290715.1 Sphingomonas sp.
TGAAGGGCGTCAGGTCGGTGGTCAGCGGCTATGCCGGCGGTACCCGTGCGACCGCAACCTATGCCCAGGTCGTGACCGAACGCACCGGCCATGCCGAAGTCGTGCGCATCGTCTATGACCCGCGCATGGTGAGCTATGCGACGCTGTTGCGCATCTATTTTTCGGTTGCGCATGACCCGACCCAGCTCAATCGTCAGGGTCCGGACGTCGGCTCCAGCTATCGCTCGGCGATCTTTCCGCAAAATGCGGGGCAGGCGCGCGTGGCGCGCGCCTATATCGACCAGCTGTCGCGCAGTGGCGCCTATCGCGCGCCGATCGTGACCCGCATCGAGCGCGGCACATTTTTCGAAGCCGAGGCGGAGCATCAGGACTTCGCCCGCCGCAATCCCAACCATGGCTATATCGTGCGCTGGGACAAGCCCAAGGTCGCGGCGTTTCGCGCTGCCTTCCCCGGTCTCGCGCGCTAGAAGCCCAGTTCGGCCAGCTTTCCCGCGAGTTCCGGCGGAAGTGACGCCATGTCGCCAGTCCCGAAATCGGCGGGTGCGTCCGCATCCTCCAGGTAACGCCAGCCCTGATGCGCGCGCTTGGCCTGTGGCACCACCTGAACCAGTTCGGGATCGAGCAGGATTGCGCAGCGGCCGCCGTCCGCCTCGCCAAAGCCCAGGATTGGCGAGCGCGCGATCAGCGGGTGCTTGTGGATCCAGAACAGCGATCCTTGCCCCGCAATCTCTTCGTGGCGCTTGGGGAGATAGCGGGTGGTGAGTGCGACCGGGCCGACCCGGCCGAGCGCCGCGAGCCGCTG
>JBKBTU010000448.1:0-800 GCA_046290715.1 Sphingomonas sp.
GTATAGGTGGGCGTCGCCTGCCAGTAGGTGCGCTGCTCCGCCTGGAAGCCGAACGGGGTCAGCGTGCGGTTGTAGGCTCCCGACCGCGCGATGCCTGCCCGGAACAGATCGGTATGCGCCAGCAGATTGGCGGTCATGAACGCGCCGTAGCTGTGGCCGCCCACCGCCATCCGGTCGCGGTCGCCGACGCCGAGCTTCACCACCGCATCGACGGCGGCCTGCGCATCCTCGCGCAGCTGTTTGACATAGGTGTCGTTGGCCTCTGCACCGCCCTCGCCGATGATCGGCATCGCGGGGTTGTCGAGGATCGCATAGCCCTGCGTGAGCAGGAACAGGTGGCTGATTCCGCGCGGGCGGACGAAGCGGTTGCCCTGGTCGACCGTCTGCCCGGCGACCTTGGCGTCGGTATATTCGGCGGGATACGCCCAGAGCAGCGTCGGCAGCGGGCCGTCGCGCCGCGCGTCATAGCCCGCGGGCAGATACAGCGTCCCCGACAGCGGCACGCCGTCGGCGCGGGTGTAGGTGATCGTCTTCTGGGTCACGCCCGCGAACACCGGCGCCGGGTCGGCGAAGGCCGTGATCGCCTTGGCCTGTCCGCCCTTGACGTGGCGGACGACGTAATTGGGCGCGAGCGTCGCACTTTCCCGCCGGGTCAGGATCCGCTGTCCCGCGTTGTCGAGCAGCGCCACGACCGGCTCGTAATAGGGCGCCTTGGCGGTCCACAGCCGGGTCTGTTCGCCCCCGGCGAGCGGCATCGTCGCGAGGAAGGGGAAGGCGCCCGCCTTGGTCGCGCCGTCGCC
>JBKBTU010000044.1:0-12093 GCA_046290715.1 Sphingomonas sp.
GGCCTTGAAGAATTCGGCGGCGTCCTCGACGGTCATGTCGAGCACGTCGGCGATGCTCTTGCCCTTGAACTTCACCTCCAGCGTCTCGCGGTTGTAGCGGGCGCCGTGGCAGACGTCGCAGGTGACGTAGACGTCGGGGAGGAAGTGCATCTCGATCTTGAGCACGCCGTCGCCCTGGCACGCCTCGCAGCGGCCGCCCTTGACGTTGAAGCTGAAGCGGCCGGGCTTGTAGCCGCGCGCCTGCGCCTCCGGCAGGCCGGCGAACCAGTCGCGGATCTGGGTGAAGCTGCCGGTGTAGGTCGCCGGGTTCGACCGCGGCGTGCGGCCGATCGGCGACTGGTCGATGTCGATCACCTTGTCGAGGTGCTGGAGGCCGGTGACCTTGTCGTGCTTGCCCGCGAGGATGCGCGCGCCGTTGAGCTGCCTCGCGGCGGCGGCGTAGAGCGTGTCGATGGTGAAGCTCGACTTGCCCGATCCGCTGACGCCGGTGATGCAGGTGAAGGTGCCGAGCGGGATCGACGCGGTGACGCCGGTGAGGTTGTTGGCGCGCGCGTTGTGGACGGTCAGCTGCTTGCCGTTGCCCTTGCGGCGCGTGGGCGGCACGGGGACTTCGCGCGTGCCGTTGAGGTAATCGGCGGTGATGCTGGTTTTGCTCTTGAGCAACTGCTTGAGCGTACCCTGCGCGACGATCTGGCCGCCGTGGACGCCGGCGCCCGGCCCCATGTCGATGACATAGTCGGCGGTGCGGATCGCATCCTCGTCATGCTCGACGACGAGCACGGTGTTGCCGAGGTCGCGCAGGCGGCGCAGCGTCGCCAAGAGCATGTCGTTGTCGCGCTGGTGGAGGCCGATCGAGGGTTCGTCGAGGACGTAGAGCACGCCCGACAGGCCGCTGCCGATTTGGCTCGCCAGGCGGATGCGCTGGCTCTCGCCGCCCGACAAAGTGCCGCTGGTGCGATCGAGGTTGAGGTAATCGAGGCCGACGTTGTTGAGGAAGCCGAGGCGCTCGACGATCTCCTTGAGGATGCGTTCGGCGATCGCGCGCTGCTGGTCGCCGAGGTGATTGGGCAGGTCGGTGAAGAAGGCGAGCGCGTCGACCACGCTGAGGTGCGTGGCGTGGGCGATGTCGGTCTTGGCGATCTTGACCGCGAGCGCTTCGGGCTTGAGGCGCGCGCCGTGGCAGACCTCGCACGGGCGCGACGACTGGTATTTGCCGAGCTCCTCGCGCATCCACGCGCTCTCGGTCTGGAGCAGGCGGCGGTTGAGGTTGCCGATCACGCCCTCGAACGGCTTCTTGACGTCGTAGCTCTTCTTGCCGTCGACGAAGGTAAGCGTGACCGCCTTTCCTTTGGTGCCGTGGAGGATCGTCTCCTGCACCTTGGGGTCGAGCGCGCTCCACGGCGTGTCGAGGCTAAAACCGAATTCGCGCGCGAGGCTGCCGAGGACCTGCATGTAATAGGGGCTGGGCGGGTTGGACTTCGCCCAGGGAACGACCGCGCCCTTCTTGATGGAAAGCTCGTGGTTGGGGACGACGAGGTCTTCGTCGAACAGGAGCTTTTCGCCGAGGCCGTCGCACGCCGGGCAGGCGCCCTGGGGGGCGTTGAAGGAGAACAGGCGCGGTTCGATCTCGGCGATGGTGAAGCCGCTGATCGGGCAGGCGAACTTTTCCGAAAAGACTATGCGGCCGGCGGGGGCGTTGTCGCCGAGGACTTCGGATTTGGGGGTGTGCGGCTCGACGGGATCGGCGGGGTCGACATAGGCGAGGCCGTCGGCGAGCTTGAGCGCGGTTTCGAAGCTTTCGGCGAGGCGGGTGGCGATGTCCTCGCGGACGACGAGGCGGTCGACGACGACCTCGATGTCGTGCTTGTACTTCTTGTCGAGCGCGGGCGCCTCGTCGATTTCATGGATCTGGCCGTCGATGCGGACGCGGGTGAAGCCCGCCTTCTGCCACTCGGCGAGCTCCTTGCGATACTCGCCCTTGCGGCCGCGCACGACGGGGGCGAGCAGGTAGAGGCGCGTGCCCTCGGGCAGCGCCATGACGCGGTCGACCATCTGGCTGACCGTCTGCGCGGCGATCGGCTCGCCGGTCGTCGGCGAATAGGGGATACCGACGCGCGCCCAGAGCAGACGCATGTAATCGTAAATCTCGGTGACCGTCGCGACCGTCGAGCGCGGGTTGCGGCTCGTCGTCTTCTGCTCGATCGAGATCGCGGGGCTGAGGCCCTCGATATGGTCGACGTCGGGCTTCTGCATCAGCTCGAGGAACTGGCGCGCATAGGCCGACAGCGATTCGACGTAGCGGCGCTGCCCCTCGGCATAGATGGTGTCGAACGCGAGCGACGACTTGCCCGAACCGGAAAGGCCGGTGATGACCGTCAGCGTGTCGCGGGGGATGTCGACGTCGACGTCCTTGAGGTTGTGCTCGCGCGCGCCGCGGACGGAGATTTTGGTCAGCATGTGGCCGGTTCTACTTCTGTTCTTTAACGGAGGCTAGTCAGCGCAGGTAGGAACGCGCGGGCCGCATTGAAAGCTGCCGGACGGTGTCTTAGCTATGTGTCACACGATCACGAGGTGGCGGCATGGGCAAGAAGAAGAAGGCGAAGCTTCCCAAGGAAGTGCTGGGCGTGAAGCTGCCCAGGGAGGTGCGCGAGGTCGGCGGCGCGCTGCTCGAGAAGGCGAACAGCCCGCAGGGGCGCGAGATGCTGGCGGCGGGGCTGACGATGGCCGCCGCGGCGGCCACCGCCGCGGTCGCCAAGGGCCGGGCGAAGCGCGAGGCGACGGAAACGCCGCCACCGGGGGCGGCAGGTCCGGCCGCTGCGCCGCAGGGCACGCAGACGCAACCCGACCCGCAGGCGATCGCCGAGGCAGTCGGCAAGGCTGCGGAGGCGATGCTCGGGCGGTTGTTCGGCGGAAAACGCTGACTGTTGCCGTTAAAGGACAATGATGCGATCACATTGTGTCTGATTTGCAACGCAGCTTTGCGGAAATTGCGTAAAGGCCGGACTCGCGCTTTACAGTGACTGACAGGTCCTACACCCTAATCGCGTTCGGATAGGCAATGCCGTCCGACGTGAGCGACCGCAGGGGGCGGTCGTCACTGGGGAAATTGATCAGGTGACCAAGACGCTTCGTTCGACGCGCAAGGGCGCGCTCCTTGCCGCAGCCACGCCGTTCGCCATCGCACTGACCGCGCTGCCGGCGTTCGCGCAGACCGCGCCCGAGCAGACCAAGTCGCCGGCGCAGCTGGAGATCGACCAACAGGCGACCGCGCCGACCACGACGCAGGGCCAGTCGGACCAGGGTGAGGCCGCGCAGGGCGGCAGCGACATCGTCGTCACCGGCTCGCTGTTCCGCCGCACCGACACCGAGACGCCGTCGCCGGTCACCGTGCTGACCAGCGACACGCTAGCCAAGGCCGGCATCACCACCGCGTCAGACGCGATCCGCTCGATCAGCGCCGACAGCGCCGGTTCGATCGGCACCGGCTTCCAGTCGGGCTTCTCGGCGGGCGGTTCGGCGGTGTCGCTGCGCGGCCTCGGCGTCTCGTCGACGCTGGTGCTGATCGACGGCCTGCGCTCGGCCAATTTCCCGCTTAACGACGATGGCCATAACGCCTATGTCGATCTCAACTCGATCCCGTTCAGCCTCGTCGACCGGATCGAGGTGCTGAAGGACGGCGCGTCGTCGACGTACGGCGCAGACGCGATCGGCGGCGTGGTCAACGTGATCCTGAAAAAGCAGTTCGTCGGCATCGACGGCCTGGTCGAGGGCGGTGTCGCAGAGCGCGGCGATGCGAGCCACCAGCGCGCGCAGCTGACCGTCGGCTGGGGCGACTATGCGTCGAAGGGCTTCAACGTCTACCTCAACGGCGAATATCAGCGCGACGGCCGCGTTTCGAACCACAGCCGCGGTTTCCCGTACAATACGCAGGACCTGACCTCGATCGGCGGCCTGGACAACAATGCGTCCGACCAGTCGCTGACCGTCAACGTGCCGACCGCCTACGTCACGCGCGTCAACCAGACCGACCTCAACAACCCGCTGTCGGGTCAGGTCGGCGCGCCGCTGACTACGCGCTACGATGCGCTCGGTCTCGCCAATTGCGCGCGTGACACCTTCACCGTCTCGACGGGCGCCGCGCAGGGCACGGGCTGCAAGTACGACCTCGTCGACCTGTATCGCCAGATCCAGCCGCTGCAGGAGCGCTATTCGCTGCAGGGCCGCATCAGCGTGCGGATCGCGGACAATGTCGAAGGCTATATCAGCGGCAGCTACAGCCGCAGCGACGTCAGCATCAACGGCACGCCCTCGGCGATCCGCAACACGCAGCCGTTCGGCGGCGCACCGGCGGTCGCGTCGAACAATCCGGGCATCGTGCTGCCATATTTCGTCTGCTCGGCCGGCGTGAACTGCGCCACCGCAGCGAACCGTCAACTCAACCCGAACAACCCCTATGCGACCAATGCCGCCGCGACCCCGGCGATCGCGGCCGCCAACGCCGCGCGCATCTACTATCTGTTCGGTGACATCCCGGCGGGCAGCGACCGCAAGAACGAAGTCTATCGCGCGACCGCGGGCCTCAACGGCAGCTTTGGCGGCGACCGCTTCGCCTGGCGGGTCGAGGGCGTCTACGCCCGCGACGAGCTGGAGCTGACGCAGCACGGCCTGCTCAACATCGCCGGCCTCGCCCAGGCGATCAACACGGGGTCGTACAATTTCGTCAACCCGTCGCTGAACACCGCCGCAGTGCGCAATGCGATCGCGCCGGACAAGACGACGCCGTCGCATTCCACGCAGGCCGCGCTCGACGCGTCGGTATCGGCGCGCATCGCCGACCTGCCGGGCGGCCCGCTTCAGTTCGCGGTCGGCGGCCAGGTCCGTCGCGAGACGCTGGAGAACAACAACCAGAACGCCGCGCTCGACACCTACGGCCTCAGCACCGCCTCTGCGTTCGGCGCGCACACCGTCTCGGCCGCCTATTTCGAGGCGGACGCTCCGATCCTTGACCAGGTCGAGATCAACGCCTCGGGCCGCTACGACCATTATTCGGAAGGCTTCAGCCACTTCTCGCCGAAGGTCGGCGTCAAGTTCACGCCGTTCAAGCAGCTGGCGCTCCGTGGCACTTATGCAGAGGGCTTCCGTGCACCAACCTTTGCCGAGTCGGGGCCGCGCAGCCAATATGCCGGTTTCGTGTCGACGACCCCGCCATGTAACTTCATCCTTCAGCACGGCGGCACCGGCAGCGCGGCATCGTGCTCGGCGAACGGCAATCCCTATAACCTCAACTACAACCTCGGCCGTGGCCTCGCCGGCAATCCCAACCTCCAGCCGGAAATCTCGCGCAGCTTCACCGGCGGCGTGATCTTCCAGCCGGTGCGCTGGCTGAGCCTGACGGTCGACTATTATAACGTCCGCAAGAAGAACCTGATCGTCACCGGTCCGGACTTCGGCAAGGCGGTGGCGGCCTATTACAATGCGGCGAACCTCGCCGCGGCGCAGACGGCGGTCGCCGCGGTCGGCTCGGGCTATTCGGTCAACACGACTGACGCGGTCGACCCGCTGTTCCCGAACGCGCTGCCGCGCGTGCTCATCATCAACGTGCCGTACGTGAACGCCAACTACGCGCTGACCTCGGGCATCGACTTCTCGGCGACGGCGACCGTGCCGCTCGGCGACGACGTCAAGTTCACCAGCCGCATCGAGGCGACGCACGTCATCAAGTACAACCTCGTCACCTCGGCCGGAACGCAGCATTACGCCGGGACGATGGGGCCGTACGACCTGTCGTCGGGCAACGGCACGCCGGCGTGGCGCGGCAACTGGCAGAACACGATCGAGGCGGGTCCCTACTCGCTGTCGGCGACCGCTTACTACGTCAGCCGCATCAAGGCGGTGTCGGAAGACCAGGGTCTGCCGCTCGATTGCGACAACGGCAACCTGTACACGCGCTCGTCGCCGCAGGATCTCGCCTTCTGCTACGTTCGCCGCTTCATCAACGTCGACATGAACGCGACCGCCAAGGTCAACGACAAGTTCACGTTCTTCTTCAACGTCAAGAACGTGTTCGACGCCAAGGCGCCGATCGCGCCGGCGGCCTATGCCAGCGCGCCGAACTTCCTTACCACCTGGCACTATGCCGGGCTGATCGGGCGCCAGTATCGCGCGGGCGCGTCGTTCCGCTTCTGATCGGACGCTTGCCGATCGCAGGGGAGGGTTCCGGTCTGGAGCCCTCCCTTTTTTTGTGCGCGTCGCTTGCACTTGCGCGAGGTCCCACGGCATCGTCCGCGCCATCGGACAAGGGGACGACGGCGTGCGGACGACAGGCGGAATGATCGCATTGGGCTTGGTTGCGGCGATGGCGGTTTCGCCGGGGCAGGCGCAGACCTTTGCGCAGGCGGTGGCGGCGCAGCAGGCGCAGGACCCCGGCGCGGCGGCGCCGGTGCAGTATGACGTGTCCTTCCCCAATGCGGTGCATCACGAGGCGCAGGTCACCGCGACCTTCCGCAACGTCGCCGCAGGGCCGTTGCGCGTGCAGATGGCGCGCTCGTCGCCCGGCCGCTACGCGATCCACGAGTTCGCCAAGAACGTCTATGCGGTGTCGGCGAAGGACGGGCGCGGCCGGCCGCTCGAGCTGACGCGCAGCGATCCCTACGGCTGGAGCGTCGCGGGCCACGACGGGACCGTCGTCGTCACCTATACGCTGTTCGGCGACTGGGGCGATGGCACCTATGCGCAGATCGACGCGACGCACGCCCACCTCAACATGCCTGCGACCTTCCTGTGGGCGCCCGGCTATGACGACAAGCCGATCCGGGTGCGCTTCCACCCGTTCGACCCCAAGTGGCGGATCGCGACGCAGTTGCCCGCGGCGAAGGGGGACGACACCTTCTGGGCGCCGAACTTCCAGTATTTCATGGATAGCCCGACCGAGATCAGCGATTTCGCGACGCGCGAATGGCCGGTCACCGATCCCACCGGCAAGCGCTACGTCGTGCGGCTGGCGGTGCACCACCCCGGCAGCGATGCCGACCTCGACACCTATGCCGCCAAGGTGAAGCGCGTGATCGCGCAGCATTACCGCCTGTTCGGGCGCGCGCCGCGCTACGACTACGGCACCTATACCTTCATCGCCGACTACATGCCGCAGATCACCGGCGACGGCATGGAGCATCGCAACTCGACGATCATCACCGACAAGCGCAGCCTCGCCGAGGCCAAGTTCGCGCAGATCAACACGCTGTCCCATGAGTTCGTGCACAGCTGGAACGTCGAGCGGCTGCGCCCCGCCGAGCTCGAGCCGTTCGACTTCACCCGCGCCAATCCGACGCCGAGCCTGTGGTTCGCCGAAGGCTTCACGCAATATTACGGGCCTCTGATGATCCGCCGCGCCGGCGAGATGAGCGTCGACGATTTCCTCGCCAACTTGGGCGGGACGCTCGACTATGTGCTCGGGCGGAGCGGGCGGCGCTATGGCGGGCCGGAGGAGATGAGCCTGCGCGCGCCCTTCGTCGATGCGGCCAAGGCGATCGACCAGACCAACCCCAACATCTACATCTCTTACTATCCCTATGGCGCGGTGGTGGCGCTGGCGCTCGACCTGCAATTGCGGCAGCGCTATCCGGGGCTGTCGCTCGACAGCTATATGCGTCACCTGTGGGAGACGCGCGGCGACGCCGAGCGCCCCTATACGCCCGCCGACCTCGAACGCGGCCTCGCCGAGGTGACGCGCGATCCCGCCTTCGCCAAGGCATTCTTCGACGGCAGCGTGCATGCGAGCGGCCTGCCCGACTATGCGCCGCTGCTCGCGCAGGCGGGACTGGTGCTGCGGCCGGTGGATGCGAACCGCGGCTGGCTGGGGCTCGCGCTGCAGGCGGGCGAGGGCATTGTAAGCGTAAGCGATGCGCCGGCACCGGGGACGCCCGCCTATGCGGCTGGGCTGGAGCGCGGCGACGTGCTGCTCGCCGTCGACGGCAAGCCGGTCACCGACACGGCGGCGCTCGACGGGCACACGCCGGGCGACCGGATCGCGCTGCGCTGGATGCAGCGGGGTAGCCAGCGCGAGGCGACGCTGCGCTACGCCGCCGATCCGCGGCGCGAGATCGTGCGCGGAGAGACGGCGGGGGTGGCGGTGACGCCGGCGCAGCTGGCGTTCCGGAGGAACTGGCTGGGGGACTGACGGCGGGCCGGTGTACGCAAAGACACCATTCTGGATCAATGTAACGGAACATTGCTGCGGCGCGGCAGTATTCGCTACGACGACCTCTGCCGGAGCCGCTACATGAACGCCATCCGCCATCCCGCCCGGTGGCCGCATATCCTCGCCGTCCTGATCGGCGTCATCGGATTGCTCAACCTCGCGGGCGGCGTGTGGCTCGCGGTCTTGGGCGGCAGCCTGTTCTATGCCGTCGCGGGGCTGGCGATGCTGGCGACCGCCGTTCTGCTGTGGCGGCGGCGGGCGGCGGCGCTTCACGTCTTCGCGGCGCTGGTGCTGGGTACGGTGATCTGGGCCTGGGCGGAGATCGGCGCGGACTGGTGGCCGCTGGTGCCGCGCGGCGACCTGATCTTCATCTTCGGCGCGCTGCTCGCGCTGCCGTGGACGGTGCGGCGGCTGGTGCCGAGCGGCGGCTGGGCGCGGGCGGCGGGGCCGCTCGCGGGGGCGCTGGCGCTCGCCGCGGTGTTCGGCGCGGTGTCGCTGACGCGCGACGTCCACGATCGCGAGGGCACGCTGCCGGGGCCGCGCAGCCCGCTCGTCGCGAATGCCGGCGGGGTGCCGGACGACGACTGGCATGCTTATGCGAGGAGCTGGCGCGGCGACAAATTCTCGCCGCTGACGCAGATCACGCCCGCCAATGTCGGCAACCTCAAGGTCGCGTGGCAGTTGCAGACCGGCGACGTCAAGCGGCCTACCGATCCCGGTGAGACGACGTACGAGATGACGCCGATCAAAGTCGGCGACACCGTTTATTTGTGCACGCCGCACAATTGGGTGATCGCGGTCGATGCCGAGACCGGCCGCGAGCGCTGGCGGTTCGACCCGAAGATCGCGACCTCGTCCAAGAACATGCAGCACCTGACCTGTCGCGGGGTGTCCTATTGGGACGGCGCTGGCGCCAGTGCGGCGCTCGGCGATTGTCCGCAGCGCATCTTCCTCGCCACCAACGATTCGCGGCTGATCGCGCTCGACCCGCGGACGGGTGCGCTCTGCCGCAGCTTCGGACAGGGCGGCACGGTCAGCCTGCTGCCGGGCCAGCCGCACTACAACCAGGGCTGGTATCAGGTGACGTCGGCACCCCTGGTCGCGCGCGGGCTGGTCGTCACCGGCGGGGCTGTGTTCGACAATATCGCGACCAAGGTCCCCTCCGGCGTGATCCGCGGCTATGACGCGGCGACGGGGCGGCTGGTGTGGAACTTCGATCCGGGCAACCCGACCGACACCGCGCCGCTAGGCGCCGGGCGGCAATATACCCCGTCGTCGCCGAACAGCTGGTCGACGCCGGCGGCGGACCCGGCGCTCGGCCTCGTCTATTTGCCGATGGGGATGGGGGCGGTCGACCAATGGGGCGGCAACCGGCCGGCGACGACCGAGCGGTTCGCGACCTCCGTGCTGGCGCTCGACATCGCCACGGGACGGCCGCGCTGGGTCTACCAGACGGTGCACCACGACCTGTGGGACATGGACGTGCCCGCGCAGCCCGCGCTCGTCGACCTCGACCTGCCCGGCCGGGGCCGCGTGCCGGCGCTGGTCCAGTCGACCAAGACGGGCAATCTGTTCGTGCTCGACCGGCGCACCGGGCGGCCGATCTTCCCCGCGCCCGAGCGGCCCGTACCGACCGGCGCCGCACCGGGCGACCACACGTCGCCGACGCAGCCCTTCTCCGCCGTCTCGCTGATGCCGGCGCCGGCGCGCGAGAAGGACATGTGGGGGACGACGATGATCGACCAATTGTGGTGCCGCATCCGTTTCCGCCGCCTCGACTACAAGGGCGCGTTCACGCCGCCCTCGCTGCGCGGATCGCTGGTCTTCCCGGGCAATTTCGGGGTGATGGACTGGGGCGGCATCTCGATCGATCCGGTGCGGCAGGTGATCTTCGCGCATCCCAATTACATCGCCTTCGTCGACCGGCTGGTGCCACGGCAGGACGATACCGGTGGCCCAGGCGAGCGCGGTCCGGCGGGCGGATCGGACCGGCGCGGGTCGGACGAGCAGGGCTACAATCCCAATACCGGCGCGCCGTTCGCGGTGGACATGAACCCGTTCCTGTCCTTTGCCGGACTGCCGTGTCAGCAGCCGCCCTGGGGCTATGTCGCCGGCATCGACCTCACCACGGGCAAGACGGTGTGGGAGCACAAGAACGGCACGATCCGCGACGAGACGATCCTGCCGCTGCCCTTCAAGATGGGCGTGCCGTCGCTGGGCGGGCCGATGACGACGGCGGGCGGCGTCGCGTTCATGGCGGCGGCGATCGACAATTACGTCCGCGCCTATGACACGCGGACGGGCCGGGTGCTGTGGCGCGCGCGGTTGCCCGCCGGCGGGCAGGCGACGCCGATGTCGTATCGCTCGGCGGCGAGCGGCCGGCAGTTCGTGGTGGTGGTCGCGGGCGGCCACGGCTCGCTGGGGACCAAGCTCGGCGACAACGTCATCGCCTACGCGCTGCCGAAGTAGCGTTCCGTCCCCCGACTGTCCTTCGTCATCCCGGCGGAAGCCGGGATGACGAAGGGCGTGGTTCAGTGAGCCGACGCGCCTGCGGCGCCGATGCCGGTCTCGGCACGGATGCGCTGCGCGGCATAGCCCGACCGGTCAATCGCGGCTCTCGGCGAGCGGTCCAGCACCGAGACGAGCCAAATGGTCAGGAAGGCGAGCGGCATCGAGACGATCGCGGGCGAGGAATAAGGGAAGATCGCGGCGGGATGGCCGAGGATCGTCACCCATACCGCCGGCGACAGCATCGTCAGCACCACCGCGGCGACGAGGCCGAGCGTGCCGCCCGCGACGACGCCGCGCGTCGTGCAGCCGGGCCAGAGCAGCGACAGGATCAGGACCGGGAAATTGCCCGAGGCCGCGATCGCGAAGGCGAGGGAGACCATGAAGGCGACGTTCTGCTTCTCGAACACGATGCCGAGCAGGATCGCCACCAGGGCAAGCGCGACCACGGTTCGCCGCGACACCGCGAGTTCCGCGGCGCTGTCCGCCCGGCCGCGGCGGAACACCGTCGCATAGAGATCGTGGCTGACCGCCGAGGCGCCCGACAGCGTCAGCCCCGCGACGACGGCGAGGATCGTCGCGAAGGCGACCGCCGAGATGAAGCCCAGGAACAGGTTGCCGCCGACCGCATGCGCGAGATGGATCGCCGCCATGTTGCCGCCGCCGATCAGCGCGCCGTCGGCGTCGAGATAGCCGGGGTTGGTCGCGACCAGCACGATCGCGCCGAAGCCGATGATGAAGGTAAGCAGGTAGAAATAGCCGATCCACCCGGTCGCCCACAGTACCGAGGTGCGCGCAGCCTTCGCATCGGGCACGGTGAAGAAGCGCATCAGGATATGCGGCAGCCCGGCGGTGCCGAACATCAGCGCGAGGCCGAACGAGATCGCCGACACCGGATCCTTGATGAAATTGCCCGGTCCCATGATCGAGGCGCCCTTGGCGGCGGCGTCCGCGGGCGCGAGGCCGGTGGCGGACGCGAGGCCGGTCTTGACCGCGACCGCGCGCGCGAACAGCGCCTCGGGCGAGAAGCCGAATTCGCCGAGCACCATCACCGCCATGAAGGTGGCCGAGCCGAGCAGCAGCACCGCCTTGATGATCTGCACCCACGTCGTCGCGGTCATGCCGCCAAACAGGACGTAGAGCGTCATCAGCACGCCGACGATGCCGACCGCATATTCGTAGCGCAGCCCGAACAGCAGTTTGATGAGCTGCCCCGCCCCGACCATCTGCGCGATGAGGTAGAAGAGCACGACGACGAGCGTGCTGGTCGCCGCGAAGCTGCGCACCGGGGCTTGCGCGAAGCGGAAGGCGGCGACGTCGGCGAAGGTGTATTTGCCGAGGTTGCGCAGGCGCTCCGCCATCAGGAAGAGGATGATCGGCCAGCCGAC
>JBKBTU010000044.1:12103-13943 GCA_046290715.1 Sphingomonas sp.
ATCGAATAGATCAGCCCGTCATAGCCGTCGGTGAAGATCTGCGCGGAGATGCCGAGGAAGCTCGCCGCCGACATATAGTCGCCGGCGATGGCGAGGCCGTTCTGGAAGCCGGTGATGCCGCCGCCCGCGGTGTAGAAGTCGGCCGCGGTCCGCGTCCGCCGCGCCGCCCAGCGGGTGATGCCGAGCGTCAGCAGCGCGAAGGCGGCGAACATCGCGATCGCGGTCCAGTTGGTCGGCTGCTGCCGGGTCTCGCCGACGACCGCGTCGGCGAAGGCGGGGGTGGCGAGCAGCGCGCCGGGCGCCAGGAGCAGCCAGCGGGTCATGCGCGATACTCGGCGACGAGCACGGCGAGCGCGGCGTCATAGTCGCGATTGGCGCGCGCGACGTAGAGCCCGGTCAGGACGATCGCGAGCAGGATCAGCCCGAAGCCGACGAGGATGCCGAGCGAGGTGACTCCGCCCGCGACGATCGGCTGCGCGAGGAACGCCTTGTCGAAGGCGACGAGCAGGACGAAGCCGACATAGGCCGCGACCATGATGGCGGATAGCAGCCAGCCGAAGCGTCCGCGCGCACGCACCAGGCGGCGATAGCGCGGATCGTCGGCGATCCGCTGAAGCTCGGCGTCGGTCATGGCCCCTCCCGGTTCGGCCCGTGGCGGGTCGATACCGGTATCATGGCGGAAGCTGGCGCGAGTGCAAGCGGCGGTATCGGGTGCGGGTATGGAGCGCGTCGCATAGCACCCATGTGCTCCCGCGGAGGCGGGAGCCCAGGACTGGGTCCCCGCCTTCGCGGGGACACAGGGGGATGCGTGGGAGCACAGGAGGCGGTGACGAGCATAGGCCCTCGTCATGGGGGCCTCGCCGCATGACGAAAACTTCATGCAAGCGCCACGCGCGGGACAAGCGCCGCGGTCCATGGCCTTGCGCCATGGGGAGAGACCGGCCGTGACCACAGGGCGCCTGGACCGGGCGCTGGCGCTGATCGAGCGGCATCGGCGGAGCCTGACCGTGGCGGCGGTGCTGCTCGTCGCGGGGATCGGGTTCGAGGCGTTGCGGCTGGTGCTGCGCGAGGTGCATCTGCGCGACGTGCGGGCGGCGCTGCATGCGGTCGACGGAATGCGCATCGCCGTAGCGCTGGGCTTCACGGCGACGAGCTACCTGCTGCTGACGGGCCTCGACTGGGTGGCGCTGCGCGTCGTCGGGCGGCCGCTGCCGTGGCGGATCGCGGCGGCGGGATCGTTCACCAGCTATACGCTGAGCCACAATCTGGGGCTGTCGCTGATCACCGGCGGCTCCGCACGGCTGCGGCTCTACGGCGCGGCGGGGCTGGGGTTCGGCGAGATCGCGCAGGTCGCGGCGATCTGCGGCCTCGCCTTCTGGGCCGGCGTCGCGGGTGCGGCGGGGATCGGCCTGCTGATCGGCCACGGCGTCGCGCTGGGGCCGGTGGTGCTCGACGCGACGGTCGCGCGCGGACTCGGCGGCGTCCTCGTCGCGCTGCTCGCGGTGCTGCCGGTGCTGCGCGCCAGCGGCGTCACCACGCTGGGGCCGGCGCGGCTGCACGTCGCGCTCCCGAGCCTGGGGCAGATGGCGGCGCTCGCCGCGCTGTCGCTCGCCGATCTCACCGTCGCGTCGGCGGCGCTGTTCGTGCTGACGCCGGTCGACACGGCCGCGGCCTTTCCCGCCTTCGTCGTCGCTTATGCCGTGGCGGTGGTGGTCGCGTTGCTGCTGCACGTGCCGGGCGGGCTCGGCGTGTTCGAGACGGTGGTGCTGGCGACGGTGCCGGGTGACCGGCCGGCGCTGTTCGCGGCGCTGCTGCTCTACCGGCTGATCTATTACCTGCT
>JBKBTU010000449.1:0-795 GCA_046290715.1 Sphingomonas sp.
GCCCGCGTCACGCCCGACGCCGAGGGGCTCGGCCGCCTCCAGCGCGAGCACCGCCTGTCGATCCCGTTCGAGAATCTTGACGTGCGCCTCGGCCGCGGCATCGCGATCGACAGCGCATCGGTCTTTGCCAAGCTCGTCGTCGCGCGGCGCGGCGGCTATTGCTTCGAACAGAACCGCCTGTTCATGGACGCGCTCGCAGCGTTGGGCTTCCAGGTCCGCCCGCTGCTGGCGCGCGTCTGGCTCGGGGTGACGGACACGCCGCCGCTCACCCATACGCTCAGCCTCGTCACGATCGACGGGCGGCCATGGATCGCCGATGCGGGCTTCGGCGGCAGCTACGCGCCGGTCATGGCGCTCGCCGATGGGTGGGAGGCGGAGGCGCCCGATGGCGCCTGGTTCCGGCTCGAACGCCATGCCGACCACGGCTGGATGCTGTATCGCAAGGGGGAGGCCGGCTCGACCGACGGTCGCGGCACGGGCGAGGGCTGGCAGCCGCAATACAGCTTTACCGAGGCCGCGGTGTTCGACGCCGACCTGGCGCTCGCCAATCACTGGACGTCGACCGCGCCGGCCAGCCGCTTCACGCAACTGACGCTCGCCAGCATCGTCCTGCCGCATGGCCTCGCCGGTCTCACCGACCGCCGCTATCACCGCCGCGCCGGCGACAACGACACGGTCGCCGAGATCACCGACCCCCGCGTCTATCGCATGCGCATGTCGCTGATGTTCGGCATCGACCTCACCGCGGACGAGGTCGCATCGCTCGGGCTGTTCTAGCGGCGCGACAGCCGTCGG
>JBKBTU010000450.1:0-795 GCA_046290715.1 Sphingomonas sp.
CGGAAGCTCCCGCAGCGGTCGCGCCGGAGCCGCAGCCCGAGCCCGTCGCGCAGGTCGCGCCCGAGCCGGAAGCGCCCGTCGCGCCGCCGGTTGTGGCGGATGAGGATGAATTGACGCTGGAGGCACCGAGCGCGCTGCCCGCCGACGAAGCGGACGAGCTGGTGCTGGGGTCCGAGGCAGTGGTCCCTGCGGCAGCCGCCGCGCCGGAGCCGCCGCGCGAGCCGACGATCCGTCGCCGCTGGCTGACCGGTGGCGATGACGAGGAGGTTGCTGCGCCCGCACCGGCCCCCGCCGAAGCGCCCAAGGCCAAGACCGGCGGCACGTTGTTCGAGCGGATGGCGGCGGCGCGCAACGGGTCGAAGGACGATGACGACAAGGATCCGCTGGACATCCCGCGCTTCCTCAATCGCCAGAACAACCAGTAATCGGGCGGGGCTCCGCGCGTGCCGCGTGCGGAGTCCCGGCATCCCGTCGCGGTTACGCCCCGGCCTGTCCCCGGCGGATCGCACCGACAGCTGATGTTCAGCCCCTGGATGATGTAGCCTGCGGACTCCCATGATACGCGCAGCCCGATCCATCCGCCTTTACCTGCTTCCGGGTGCCGCGCTCGTGCTGGCGATACCGGCGGTCGCGTCGCATGCGGCGGCGCAGGAAGTCGTTCCGCCGCCCACGCCCAATGCCGACCGGCTGGCGGAGCAGATGCGAATCCTGGCCACCGATCCGCGCAACGTTCCCGCGCTGCTGGAGGCGGGCGAGCTGAGCGCACGGTTGAACGATCCGGCGGCGGCGGCGGGG
>JBKBTU010000451.1:0-794 GCA_046290715.1 Sphingomonas sp.
TCGCCGGCGGCGAAGCGCTGGAGGTTGGCCATCGGTCCGATGAAGGCGTCCGGGAACCAGGAGCCCTGCAGCGGCACCTGCGTCCAGTCGCCACCGCGGCGGACCAGCCACAATTCGTCGGGCTCGCCGGCCGGATAGTCGAGCAGCAGGCCGAGCTTGACCATCGCCGCCCCCTCCGTGCCCTCGACGCGGAATGCCGCGTCCTGGAAGCGGCGGCCGAAGTCGTGATGGTGGTTGATCGACAGCGTGACCCGCAGCGTATCGCCGTAATCGAGGATCGCGGTCGTGCGCGTGTCGGCGAGGTCGCTGCCGGGATGGCCGAAGCTGCGCGCGAACACGCCGGCCGGCTCGCCGGCAAGCGCCCGGATCGCGTCGAGATAGTGGATCGAGTGCGACACGATCTCGACCCGCGGGTTGGTCTTGAGGTGCGGGAACAGGTGCCACGGCGTGACGAGGTTGAGATGCACCTCGATCTCCAACAGCGTGCCGAGGTCACCGCGACGAACGGCATCGGTCAGCGCCAGCATCATCGGCGCATAGCGCAGCTGGAAGTTGACGGCGGCGATCAGCTGCCGCTCGCGGCAGATGCGCCGGATCGCGGTCGCGGCGGCGAGGTCCAGCCCCATCGGCTTCTGGAGCAGGACCGTGGCACCCCGCGGCAGCGCCGCGAGGATCGCCGGGTGCGCATCCGGCGGCGCGGCGACGTCGAACACGGCATCCGCGGCGGCGGCCTCCTCCAGCGAGGCGAAGACGGTGCCGACGTCCCATTCCGCCGCCAGCGCCCGGGCGCGTCC
>JBKBTU010000452.1:0-793 GCA_046290715.1 Sphingomonas sp.
GCCGTCGCCCAGGCCCGCGCCCGGCATCTGCCGACCGTTCAGCGTGACGAGGTTATATTCCGGGCCAAAGCCGCGCACGGTGACGAACTGACCTTCGCCATTCGAACGGTCGATGGACACGCCGGTGATGCGCTGCAGCGATTCGGCGAGGTTGGTGTCGGGGAATTTGCCGATATCCTCGGCCGAGATCGCGTCGACCACGCCCTGCGCGTCGCGCTTGATCTGCGCCGACGCCTCAAGGCTGGCGCGGATGCCGGTGACGACGATCTCTTCGCCCTCGGCCGGAGCTGCAGTTTCAGTCTCTTGTGCGAATGCCGGCGCGGTCGCGATTGCCAGCGTCGAAACGCCGATTACCAGTCGCGAAAGCGCGCGCGCCTTAAGGTCACGCATCCCCAATCCTCCCCATCCAGCCGCGCGCCATTCGCGCTTGCTTTGAGAACGTTCACTTGAACCTGTTGTACAACGTTGTCAAGCGATGACATTCGTGGCAGGCCAATAAGGAAAGCGCCGAAATCCGCTATTGTGAACGTTCTCAATTCATGCTGTCTGGTGCGCAAGCGGCGCCCGACGGAGCACAGCGCGGCGCACAGACCGGGAGAGTGATGGATGACGAGGATGATTGCGGCATTGTTGTCGGCGGCCGCGCTGAGTGCGCTGACCTCAACCTCGGTCGCCCAGGAGGCGCGCAGCACCGCCGCCAAACCGGCGGTACCGGCCAAGCAGGCGCGGGCGCGGGCCGACGCGATCGTCGCGAAGCTGACGCTCGATGAAAAGATCCTGCTGGTCCATGGCC
>JBKBTU010000453.1:0-488 GCA_046290715.1 Sphingomonas sp.
CTTTCCTGACTGAATTCTAGCGCGATTTGCGCGGCTTGTAATCCTGCCGCGCGTCCGCCGCTTCCGCGTGCGCAGAAACTTGCTAGGCTGGGTCGCATGGGAGAGATTTTGCTGGTCATCGACGAGGGGACGACCTCGACCCGCGCGATGCTGTTCGCACCCGATGGGCGCTGTCTCGACAGCATCGCAGTGCCGTTGCGGCAATTCTACCCCCAGCCGGGATGGGTCGAGCATGACCCCGACCAGATCTGGGCCGAATCGGCCAATTGCGCAGCGGTGATGGTCGAACGTGCCGGTGGCCCGGATCGGATCGCCGCGATCGGCATCACCAACCAGCGCGAGACGGTGATGTTCTGGGACCGCCACACCGGGCGCGCGCTCGGCCCGGCGATCCTGTGGCAGGACCGACGCAGCGCCGAACTGTGCCGCACGCTCAAGGAACAGGGCGAGGAAGCCGGGGTGCAGGCGCGCACCGGGTTGCTGCTCGA
>JBKBTU010000453.1:498-788 GCA_046290715.1 Sphingomonas sp.
CGGGACCAAGATCGCCTGGGCGATGGCCAACTGGCCGCAGCTGCGCGACGCGGGCGATCGGCTGGCGGTGGGAACGGTCGAAAGCTGGCTGGTGTGGAAGCTGACTGGCGGTCTCCACGTCACCGACGCGACCAACGCCTCACGCACCTTGCTGATGGGCCTTGGCAGCGGGGCATGGAGCGACGGCCTGCTCGACCTGTTCGATTGTCCGCGCGGCGCGCTGCCCGAGATTGTCGATTGCGCGGGACGGTTCGGGGAAACGACACTGTTCGGCGGGCGCATCCCGATCT
>JBKBTU010000454.1:0-489 GCA_046290715.1 Sphingomonas sp.
CGGGCCGCGCGGCTGTTTCGAATGCTCGAACGCGCCGCGCCTCGCCAGGTCGCGGGCATAGGCGGCGGCGTCGCGGGCAAGGGCATCGTCCCAGGTCAGCGGAGGCACCTGTACCGCAGCGCGGGCGGCATTGTGCGCGGCGAGCATCGCGCTGCGCAGGCGCTCGGCGCCGCGCGGGGCGGGGGCGAGCGACTCGCGGCGCTCGATAACCTCCCTGGGCGCTTCATTCTGGGGTGAGCAGGCGCCAAGGAGCAGGAAGGGCAGCAGCATCTTTCGGAAACTCCCGATCCGGCGCATAGCGCGACCAACATGAATGGTTTCGAACCGAACGCTGCGGCCCCGCTGGCACTTTACGTCCACTGGCCGTTCTGCGTGTCCAAATGCCCCTATTGCGATTTCAACAGCCATGTCCGCGAAGTGGTGGACCAGGATGCGTGGCGCAAGGCGCTGCTCGCCGACCTCGCGTATGAAGCGGCGGTGCTGCCGGGA
>JBKBTU010000454.1:499-775 GCA_046290715.1 Sphingomonas sp.
GGTCGATCTTCTTCGGGGGCGGTACGCCGTCGCTGATGCCGCCCGAGACGGTGGCGGCGGTAATCGACGCAGCGGTGGCGGCATGGACGCCGCAGGGTGATCTGGAAGTGACGCTGGAGGCCAATCCGTCATCGGTCGAGGCGGCGCGGTTCGCCGATCTGGCGGCGGCGGGGGTCAATCGCGTCTCGCTCGGGTTGCAGGCGCTGGACGATGAAGCGCTCGGCTTTCTGGGGCGGGCGCATGGGGTGGCCGAGGGGCTGGGGGCGCTGGCGACGG
>JBKBTU010000455.1:0-775 GCA_046290715.1 Sphingomonas sp.
AACGGAACGCGCCGTCGATCCCGCCAAAGCCGTCGCGATCGGCCAGCCGGTCGGCGGGGAAACGGTCGCCGGGGCGCCAGTCGCGGGCGATGCGCACGGTGAGCAGCACAGCGTCATAGCCAAGCGTCGAGAGGCGATAGGGCGCAGCGCCGAAGCGTGCGCGATACTTGTTGGCATAGGTGCGGTAGAGCGTGTCCGAGACGCTGGCGAACCAGCTGCCGTTGAGCGCGGTCATCCCGCCAACGGCCGAATCGCTGTTCCACAATTCGGTGCCGAGGATGCGCGCGGTGGCGCTGGCGCGGCGGATGCCGGGGACCGCGGTGACCGCGCCGGTGGCGCTGTCGGCGATCAGCACCGCCTGAAACGGCGAGCGGGTGAGGCGGGCGATCGCGGCATTCATCGCGGGGGCGCCACGGTTATAGGTCTCGAGCGCGGTGACCTTGCCGCCGGCACCCTCGACCGCACGCAGGAAGGCGGTGCTGGCGCGCTCGCCATAGAGGCCGGTGGGCATCAGGCCGGCGAATTCGGTCACGCCGCTGCGCCGCGCATAATCGACCACGCGTTCGATCGACTGGGCCGGCGTATAGCCCATGACATAGGTGCCGTTGCCCGCGACGCCGGTGTCGTTCGAGAAGCTGAGCACCGGCACCCCGGCGCGGCGCGCGAGCGGGGCGATCGCGCGGGCGTCTTCGGCGAGCAAAGGCCCCAGGATCAGCTTGTTGCCGTCCGCCAGTGCGCGGGTCGCGGCTGCAGTCGCGCCGAGCGCGGTGTCATA
>JBKBTU010000456.1:0-774 GCA_046290715.1 Sphingomonas sp.
GTCGGGCGACTCGATGGTTGAGGCCGGCATCCTCGATGGGGACTATGCGCTCATCCGCCGTACCGACGTGGCGCGTGACGGAGAGATCGTCGTTGCGCTGATCGAGGATACCGAAGCGACGCTGAAATACTTCCGGCGCGAAGGCGCGATGATCCGCCTCGATCCCGCCAATCGCGCCTATGAACCCCAGCGTTACGCTCCCTCGCATGTGCGCGTACAGGGCAAGCTGTCGGGCATCCTGCGCCGCTACGACTGACGGCCGCCCGCGGCCGCAGACGACGGCTCGGCGCGTGATGGCATGACACCCGACCCGTTCGTGCCGAGCCTGTCGAAGCACAGGTGATACTCGCACCCTTGGACCGGCTCGGGGCAAACGGTGGGTGCGGGTCGACGTGAGGTCATCACGGTCTTAGGCACGCCGGGGCGCAGACGGCGAGAGTATGACGAGCGGCGTTTGCCTTGCCACGGTCGCGACGGTGCGATCGTCGGCGGCACGATCCAGGGATGCGCGTCGCCGGGGCGCCGGACGGTGCGGACGTCGCCGCTCGCCAGCGTGATGGCGACGCCGCCCGTCCGCTTCAACACCGGCGCATCGAGCTTCAACCAGCGCGGGGTGCATCCGCGTGGCAGCCGCCGCTCGCTAATCGCGATGTCGGCGGATGCGCAGGCGGCGATCAGTGCCTGCCACGGCACCGGATAGGCGCTGCGTGTCGCCAGCACCCGCCAGTGCCGTCCGTCCCTGTCGAGGTCCGCGATGCACAGATCACGGCTGCA
>JBKBTU010000457.1:0-772 GCA_046290715.1 Sphingomonas sp.
AAGGTCAAAAATTGGGGAGAAGGGTATGCAGGCGATCTTCATCACCGGGGGCGGATCGGGGATCGGGCGTGCGGTCGCGCGCTATTTCGCCGAGCGCGGGTGGCGGATCGGTCTGGCCGATATCAGCGATGCCGGGATGGCGGAAACCGCAGCACTGCTGGGCACCGCGCCGGTCACGTGCCACCGGCTCGACGTGCGCGACCGCGCGGCATGGGATCAGGCGCTGGCGGACTTCACGGCGGCAAGTGGCGGCCGGCTCGACGTGCTGTTCAATAATGCCGGAATCGGCGTCGGCGGGGTGTTCGCCGCCACCCCGGTGGAGGAACTGCAGCGCTGCGTCGACATCAACCTGATGGGCGTGGTGTGGGGTGCGCATGCCGGGCACAAATATCTGAAGGCGAGCGGCGGCTGCCTGCTCAATACCGCGTCGGCCGCGGGCATTTACGGCACGGGCGGGGTCGCAATCTATTCGGCGACCAAGTTCGCGGTGCGCGGCTTTACCGAATCGCTCGATGGCGAATGGGTCGCTGACGGCATTCGCGTCCGCGCCTTGTTGCCCAGCTTCATCGACACCGCGATTCTCGACGGCGTGGCGGTGGGCAGCAATTCGACGATGCGCGAACGGGTCAAGGCGGCGCGGCTGGAATTCACGCCGGTGGAAGAGGCAGCCCGCCTCGCCTGGGAGGCCGTGCATGGCGACCAGCTCCACACCCTGGTCGGCAAGACCGCGCGCCGCATGTGGTTCGCATCACGCTTCATGCGCGGCTCGATG
>JBKBTU010000458.1:0-771 GCA_046290715.1 Sphingomonas sp.
GGGCGGATCGGTGTCGCTGGGCGCGCAGAATATCGAGGATCTGGGCAAGAGCTCTTCGTTCAACTTCTCGCTCGGGCCGCTGCTCAGCTGGAACTTCCCGAACCTGACCGCCGCGCGTGCGCGGATTCGCCAGGCCGAGGCGGGGGCGGAGGGTTCGCTCGCCGCGTTCGACGGCACGGTGCTGACCGCACTGCGCGAAGTCGAACAGGCGCTGGCGCGCTATTCGGGTGAGATTGAGCGCAACGTTGCGCTGCGCCGCGCCGATGCGTCGGCGACCAACGCCGCGCGGATCGCGATCCTGCGCTTCGAGGCGGGACGCGACAGCCTGCTCCAGCGGATCGATGCCGAGCGCGAACGCGCATCGGCGCGTGCTGCGCTCGCCCAGTCCAATGCCGCGCTGGCGGAGGCGCAGGTTGCGCTGTTCAAGGCGCTCGGCGGCGGCTGGGAAACCGCGCCCGACGCGGCGCGGCGCGAGGCTGCTGCCGCCAACTGAGGTCCAGAGTTTCGGACGGAGTCGTGTTGCGTAACTGGCTCCGTCCGATCACTTGAGGTGAACGTCGTTCTTAAGCCCCTCCCCTGAAGGGGAGGGGCTTTTTAGAACCTCACGCCGCCATTCGGTCGCACGGGTCGGTGCAGTCCGAGTCCGACAGGCGCTGTTCGAACTCGACCGTCACATCCGCGCCGCCGCGACCCAGCGAGTGGCGCTGCACCGTCCGACCCGTTGGGCGGAAGCCGAGCTTGCGCAGGACGCGGCCCGATGCCGGGTTGTCG
>JBKBTU010000045.1:0-13917 GCA_046290715.1 Sphingomonas sp.
CGATCCTCGCCATGCCTTATGCGATCCTCGCCTCCAGCCTGCCGCAGCGCAAGCTCGGCATCTACATGGGGCTGTTCAACGTCTTCGTCGTGGTGCCGCAATTGCTGGTGGCGACGGTGATGGGATCGATCACCAAGGCGTTCTTCCCGACGCAGCCGATCTGGACGCTGGCGTTCGCGGCGGGCTCGTTGTTGATCGCCGCGGCGGCGATGACGCGGGTCAGCGCCAGCCGGTGAGCGCGCGGCCGCGCGCGACGTCATGCTCGACCATCTGGTGGGTCAGGCGCAGGAACAGCCGCTGCGCCTGCCGCCATGCCACCTGCGCCGCGCCGCGATTGCGGACGCGGCCACCGACGATGAGGCGACTGCCCCAGCTCGCCACAGCCTCGCGCGCCTCCTCGTCGCCGCCATCGGGCTGGATGACCAGCGAAGGGAAGGGCAGGTGCGAGGCGGGCGAGGCGAACAGTCCGGCGTCCGGCGCTGGCGCGAAGAGCAGCGCGCCGGCGATCTTCCTGACCTCATGCGCGGGCGACAGGCGTGCCCACCAGGCGCTGGCCGCGCATCCCAGGCCGTCGGCGATCAGCAGCACGCGGCTGTCGGCCTCGCGAACGGCACGGTCGAGTCGTGCCGCCCAGATGGTGCGTTCGGCGCGCGAGCGGGCGCGCAGCGGCACTGCCGCGACGCCGTCCGCCGGCCAGCCGAACATCCGTTCCCAGGCGGGCGCCGCGGGTATCGCCCCGCCGCCGACGGTGACGATCGATAGCGTGTCGAGCGGCAGGCCGGCAGAGGCAAGGACGGTCATCGGCGTCTCGCACGGTAAGATCTGGCATCGCTGATCATGCCGATGCGCCCTCCGCCGGCTAGCCCTGTGTCGCGTGCCTGCGCCCAAGCGAGGCAGATGCGTGGCGACCTGCAATGTGCCGTTCCTACCGGGCGCCGATCGCGGTAAGGCGCGCACGCCATCCAGTAGCGGGGACGAGACGATGCCGACGACCTTGGTGACCGGAGCCGCGGGCTTCATCGGCATGAGCACCGCCGACGCGCTGCTGTCGCGCGGTACCGACGTCATCGGCCTCGACGTGATCAACGATTATTACGATCCGGCGCTCAAGCACGCGCGTCTCGCCCGGCTGCGCGAGCGGCACGGCGATCGCTTCACCTTCCTGCAGACCGACTTCGCCGATGCGGCGGCGCTGCGCGAGGCGCTCGCCGACCAGAGTTTCGACCGGATCGTTCATCTCGGGGCGCAGCCTGGCGTGCGCTATTCGATCGAGCATCCCGAGGCCTATGGCCAATCCAACCTCGTCGGCCATCTCAACATCCTGGAACTGGCGCGCCATCGCCAGGTCGCGCATTGCGTCTATGCCTCGTCCTCGTCGGTGTATGGCGGCAACACTTCGGTGCCATTCCGCGTCGAGGATCGCGTCGACCGCCCGGTGTCGCTCTATGCCGCCACCAAGCGTGCCAACGAGGTGATGAGCGAAAGCTACGCCCACCTCTACCGTCTGCCGCTGACCGGCCTGCGCTTCTTCACGGTCTATGGACCGTGGGGGCGGCCGGACATGATGATGTGGATCTTCACCCGCGCGATGTTCGCGGGCGAGCCGATCCCCGTCTTCAACAACGGAGCGATGGAGCGCGACTTCACGTTCATCGACGATATCGTCGCCGGCGTGATCGCCGCGCACGACGCGCCGCCGCCGGACGACGGCACCGAAAAGGCAGGCGGCAGCATCGCGCCGCATCGTCTCTACAATATCGGCAACAACCGGTCCGAGCCGCTCGGCCGTGTCATCGCGCTGCTGGAGGCCGCGACCGGCCGTACCGCGATCCGCCGCGACCTGCCGATCCAGCCGGGCGATGTGGTACGCACTGCGGCCGACATCGACGCGATCGCCCGCGACCTCGGTTATCGTCCGACGACGCCGATCGACATCGGCGTACCAGCCTTCGTCGACTGGTACCGCCGCTACCACGGCATCCCGCTCTAGCCCTGCGCCTTGCGTTCGCTGCGGAAGCGGTGGAGCAGGGGCTCCGTATAGCCGTTGGGCTGGGCGGCACCTTCGAACACCAAAGCTTTGGCCGCCTGAAAGGCGAGGCTGGTATGCTCGAGGCCGTGCATCGGCCGGTACAGCGGATCGTCCGCATTCTGCGCGTCGACCTTGGCCGCCATGCGGGTGAAGGCGGCGTCGACGTCGGCCGGTGTCGCGACGCCGTGGAGCAGCCAGTTGGCGATATGCTGCGACGAGATGCGCAGCGTCGCGCGGTCCTCCATCAACCCGACGTCATGGATGTCGGGAACCTTGGAACAGCCGATCCCCTGATCCACCCAGCGCACGACATAGCCGAGGATGCCTTGCGCATTGTTGTCGAGTTCGTCGCGCACCGCCGCGGCATTCCAATTGCGACCCGCCTCGGCGACGGGAACGGTGAGCAGGTCGGCGAGGGGCGCGACCGGCTCGGCAGCGCGCTCGCGCTGCCGGGCGAAGACGTCGACCCGGTGGTAATGCGTGGCGTGGAGGGTCGCAGCGGTGGGTGAGGGGACCCATGCGGTGGTGGCGCCGCTCATCGGGTGCGCGATCTTCTGTTCGAGCATGTCCGCCATGCGGTCCGGCGCCGCCCACATGCCCTTGCCGATCTGCGCGCGGCCCGACAGCCCGCAGGCGAGGCCGATCTGCACGTTGCGGTTCTCGTAGGCACCGATCCAGGCGCTCGCCTTCATCTCGGCCTTGGGGATCATCGGGCCCGCGTGCCTCGCGGTGTGGATCTCGTCGCCGGTGCGATCGAGAAAGCCGGTGTTGATGAAGACGAGGCGGTGGCGAACCGCGTGGATGCAGGCGGCGAGGTTGGCGCTGGTGCGGCGCTCCTCGTCCATCAGCCCGACCTTGATCGTGTGGCGCGCGAGGCCGAGCAGATCCTCGACGGCGTCGAAGAGGCGATCGGTAAAGGCGGCCTCCGCCGGCCCGTGCATCTTGGGCTTGACGATGTAGATCGATCCCGTCCGGCTGTTGCGGCCACGGTCGTGCAGCGCGATCGCCGCGGTGACGATCGCGTCGAGAATTCCTTCGGGCGCCTCGCTGCCGTCCGGCAAGCGGATCGCGGGCGTCGTCATTAGGTGACCGACGTTGCGGACGAACAGCAGGCTTCGGCCGGGAAGCGACAAGGGTGTGCCGTCGTGGGCGGCGTAGCGGCGGTCGTCGGCCAGCGTCCGGACGACCTGCTCGCCGCCCTTGTCGAACGTCGCCTGGAGATCGCCACGCATCAGGCCGAGCCAATTGGCATAGGCCGCAACCTTGTCCTCTGCATCGACCGCGGCGACGGAGTCTTCGAGGTCGCAGATCGTCGTGAGCGCTGACTCAAGGAGTACATCCGCGATGCCCGCGGGGTCGTCACGACCGATCCGATGATCACGATCGATGATAACTTCGATATGTAAGCCATTGTGCTTGAACAAAAGACCCTTGTCGCTGCGACCAATCCATCGATCGGGATCGCGCAATTCGGGGTCCCCTCCGGTCCAGTCCGCCCAGCCGCCAGTCGCAAGCGGAACGGCCTCGTCGAGAAACGCCTTTGCCCAGGCGATCACCATCGCGCCTCGTTCGGCATCGTAGCCGGGGCGTGATGCGGACGGAGCGATCGCATCGGTGCCGTACAGCGCGTCATACAGGCTACCCCAGCGCGCGTTCGCCGCGTTCAGCAGGAAGCGCGCGTTGAGGATCGGCACCACGAGTTGCGGCCCCGCGATCTGCGCGATCTCGGGATCGACGTTGATCGGATCGACGGAGAACGGCGCGGGCTCGGACACCAGGTAGCCGATGTCCCGCAGAAAGCCCGCATAGCCTTCCTGCGTAGAGCCATGCGCGCGGTGCCAGTCGTCGATCGCCGCCTGTTTCCGATCCCGCTCGGCGAGCAGGCTGCGGTTCTCGGGCACGAAGCGCGCCATGATCGCGGCGACGCCATCCCAGAAGCCGGCGGCGTCGAGGCCCGTGCCCGGCAGCACCTGCGTGTCGATGAAGTCGGCGAGGGGGGCTGCGACGTCGAGACCGGCGCGGATCATAGATCTGTTCCTTCAATGGCTGAGCAACGCTAGCCGAACACGGATCATCTCACTAGCATCGAAGATGTAGAAGCAGTCGATCGTTGGAGGAACGAATGGCATTCGACCCTGACTATGCCTTGTTCTTGATGGTAGCCGAAGAGGGAAGCCTGTCGGCGGCGGCCCGACGCCTCCGACTGTCACCGGCAATGGTCTCGAAGCGCTTGCAGCGTCTCGAGGGGCGTCTTGGCGTCACGTTGGTTCATCGCACCACGCGGCGCCTGGTGTTGACCGAAGCCGGCGCGCGTCTGCGCGACGACCTCGCCGCGATCCAGACCTCGCTGGACGCGGCGGAGGCGCGGGTGACCGGTGCGCGTAACATGCCTGCGGGCGTGCTCAGGATATCCGCTCCGACCTCCTTCGGGCGGTTGCACGTCGCACCGTACCTCGGCGCCTTCCTCGACATGCACCCTGCAGTGCAGTTGAGGTTCGACCTCAGCGATCGTTACGTCGATCTGCTGGGTGATCGTATCGACTGTGCGATCCGGATCGCCAGCGTGGTGCCGCCCGGCCTCGTCGCGCATCGCCTGGCGGGGAGCGGGCGTATCCTCTGTGCCGCACCTGCCTATATCGCGGCACAAGGCGAGCCCCGGACGATCGAAGCGCTGTCGGGGCATCGGCTGCTCGCTGCCGATGGCCAGATGCCGTGGCGCCTCGTGTCGCGTGGCCGGACCGCCGAGGTGATGCGCGACAGTCATGTCGCGACCAACTCCAGCGAGGTCGTGCGCGAACTGGCGCAGGCGGGGGCCGGTATCGCGCTGCGTTCGCTGTGGGACGTCGGCGACGCGCTGCGGGACGGGCGTCTGGTCCGCATCCTGCCGGCATGGCAGGGCTCGGCGGAGGTCGGCGTCTATGCGGTGCACCTGCCGAGTTCGCAGCCGTCTGCGGCTGTAGCGGCCTTCGTCGCCTTCCTGCGCGACGCGCTCGCCGGAGCACCGTGGGAGGCAGATGCGTGACGCGTGGGTGACAGCGAATTCATGGAACATTGCGGACCCGTCACGATTGATTCCGCAGGAGGAACGCCATGAAGACCTTGCTATTCGTCACCGCCATCGCTTCACTCGCAGGGCCCCAGCCCGCGTTCGCCAAGGGCTGCATCCGCGGCGCTGCTGCCGGGGGTGTCGCCGGCCACTTCGTCGGCAAGGGACACGCCGTCGCGGGTGCCGCAGTCGGCTGCATCGCCGCCCATCATCATTATGCCAAGCAAGCTCGCGCGCAAAAGGCCGCCAACGCCAAGCGCTAAATCCCGGCGACGGTGCGGCCGCCAATCCGGCGCCGCACCGGTTACCGCTGAGCGGCGCGACCGCTCAATTCGGCACCGGCCTGGGGATCGAAGCGGGCGTTGACGAAGACCGCCGTCAGCGAGATCGCGGTGACCGTCCAGAAGGCGAAGGTGAAATCCGGAAACGCGACGGTCGCTTCCCCCCGCCACAGCATCGACAGGTGAAGAGCGGTCGCGCCGATGCAGATGCCGAGCGACAGCATCAGCTGCTGGAAGGTCGAGTAGAAGCTCGTCGCCGCGCTCATCCGCTCCTTGCCGATCTCGTCATAGGCGATGGTGTTGTAGGCGGTGAACTGGAACGACATCAGGAACCCCGACGCGACGAGCACCGCGAATACCGCCGGCAGCGGCCAGCTCGCGCGGAACAGCCCGCACAGCGCATAGGCGCCAGTGCCGAGCACGCCCATGACGATCAGGCTGCTGCGAAAACCGAACCGCTTCAGGATGCGGCGTGCGACGCCCTTCATGCCGAACGAGCCGATCGCTCCCGCCACCGTCATCAACCCGCTCTGCGCGGCGCTGAGGCCGAAAGCGAGCTGCATCATCAGCGGCAGCAGGAACGGCTGCGCGCCCTGCGTGATACGGGTCAGCGATCCACCCAGCACCGACAGGCGAAAGGTCTGGATGCGCATCAGGGACAGGTCGAGGATGGGATGCGCGGTGCGGCCGGCATGGCGTGCGTAGAGAAGCCCGAACAGGGCGCCGACGACGATCAGCGCGCCGGCCAGATGCGCCTCGCCAGGCCGGCTCGCCATTTCGAAGCCGAACAGCAGACAGCCGAGCGCGATTCCCGAAAGCACGAAGCCGCTTCGATCGAAGGCATGCGGGGCGTCTTCGCGGATGTCTGCGATGAACCGCCCGACGAGCAGGATTCCGGCGACCCCGATCGGCAGGTTGAGCCAGAAGATCCAACGCCAATCGAGATAGGTGACGATCAGCCCGCCGAGCGGCGGACCGACGATCGGCCCGACCAGCGCGGGCATGATCAGCCATGACATGGCCGACACCATGTCCCGCTTGGCGACCGATCGCAGCAGGACGAGCCGCCCCACCGGCATCATCATCGCCCCGCCGATACCCTGTACGAAGCGCGCGACCACCATCAGTTCCAGGCTGGGCGCAAGGCCGCACGCGAGGCTTCCGGCGACGAACAGGCCGATCGCCGCCCGAAACACCGGGCGCGCGCCGAACCGGTCGGCCATCGTCCCCGACGCGGGTATGAACATCGCGAGGGCGAGCAGGTAGGACGTGAGCGCAATGCTCATCTCGGGCGCCCGCACGCCGAAGTCGCGTGCCATCGTCGGCAACGCGGTCGCCAGGACGGTCGCGTCGAGATTTTCCATGAACATCGCCGTCGCGATGATCAGCGCCACCGTCCGGTAGTTCCGCGTCGGCGCGGCGCCGCCGTCCTGATCCGTCGTCTGCGCGATCCGATCGCCGGCGGGGACGATGCCGTCGCGCACCTCCGCGTTGACCGACGCGATCCCCCGCCGACGCGGCCTCAGCAGTTGACGCGGATCGAGGGCGGCGGGGAGGTGAAGATGCATGCGGACGACAACGGCTTTCTGACGGGATCGGTGCCTCTCCGAAGTCTTGCGCAAGGGGTCTGGGTGCGGCCTCGTCGCTGTCGTGGTATATAGGAACGATAGCCCGCGTTGGGAGAGCATGGACCCCGGCTGATCAGGCCATGAGATCGTCCTCCAGGAAGCCATGACAAGATATTGATCTGGAATGGAATAGGTGCCAACGGCCGCCCGCGGAGGGTGGCAATGACGACGACGGCGCAGCTTGCGCAATGTATCACCGACGATCGCGGCATCATCGTCGCTGCCGATCCGGCCTACCTCGAAATCCTCGGACGGCTGCGCCACGAGGTGGTCGGTCGATCGCCTCTCGAATTCACGGCGGCGTGCGATCGCGGCATCAACACCGCGTTGCTCCGCCGGCTCGCGCGGCATGGACAGGCGTTCAGCATCACCAAACGGTACGTGCGGGGGGACGGCGGAGTGCAATGGGTCAGCATTCACGCATCGGCCCTGCGCGAAGAGGGGGCGGCGACACGCTTCGTCGCGACCTGCCGGCCGCATCGCGAGCCGAATGCGGCGGGTTCCATCCTGCGTACGCGGCGTGATGCGACACGGCTCGCGGACATGGTGGCGCTCGCCAAGCTGAGCTTCGGCGGCGACTTGATCGGCTCGCCTGCCTTCGAGATGCTGTTGCACCTCCATCTGGCCGAACTGGAATGCCGATCGCGTGCGCCTGGCTGTCTCGCCGAGGCGATCGGGCAGTCGACGTCCGCGACGATCCGCTGGGCGCGGGTGCTGGTGCAGCGCGGGCTGATCGAGCGCGAGCGCGACGGCGACATCGCGTTCGACACGCCGCTCCGAATCACCGGTGAGGCGCAGCGCATGATCGAAAGTATCGCTGCGGCGAGCCACCGCCGCGCCCGCGGGGTCAGGTGAGCGAGCGCGCCGCCCCCAGTGCCCGTTCACGTGCCTCTTTGTGGCCGACGATCTTGGCGGGATAGTCTTCCGGTCGACAGCCATGCGCGTCCGGGTCGTGGATTACCGCTTCCGACAGGCCGGCAAGCTCGGGAACCCAACGGCGGATGTACTCGCCCGCGTCGAACTTCTCCGACTGGCCGAGGGGCGCCATGATGCGACTGAACATATTGGCATCGACCCCCGTCCCCGCGATCCACTGCCAATTGACCGCGTTGTTGCCGTAGTCGGCGTCGACCAGGCAGTCCCAATACCAATCCTCTCCCGCTCGCCAGTCGAGCAGCAGGTGTTTGACGAGGAAACTCGCGGCGATCATCCGCACGCGATTGTGCATCCAGCCGCTCGTCCACAGCTGGCGCATGCCGGCATCGACGATCGGATAGCCGGTTTGTCCCTTTTGCCAGGCGTTGAGGTCGCGTTTCGCCGCTGCGCCTTTGCGCCAGGGTAATGCGTCGTATTTCGGGCGTCCGTTGGTGCGGCCATAGTCCGGCAGCGCAAGAAGGACACCGCGGGTGAAATCCCGCCAGGCGAGCTCGCGCACATAGCCGATCGCGTGCTCGTTCCCTCCGAGTGCGTGATAGATGCTCCGGGGCGAGATCTCTCCGTGATGGAGGTGGGGAGAGAGGCGCGACGTGCCCTCCTCCGCGGGC
Organism: Sphingomonas sp.; assembly: GCA_046290715.1. GTDB lineage: Bacteria > Pseudomonadota > Alphaproteobacteria > Sphingomonadales > Sphingomonadaceae > Sphingomonas. The sequence goes on from JBKBTU010000045.1 coordinate 8,529, forward strand.
AGATTCCGGCGCCGTTCGTAGTCGTCGACGCCGCCCGCCCAATCCTCGACGCGCGTGCGCGCCGCGTCTTCGCCTGGCGTCCAATCGGCATCGAAACCGGTCGACCAGTCGGGCGCCGTGGGAAGCAGATCCCAATCGGACAGCGCGTCGCTCTCGGGCCATGTCTCGGGAGGGTCGATCGCCTCGGGCGGCTCGATCGGCGATGGCGGCGGCAGGTGGGGCTGCATCGCGCGCCAGAAGGACGAGAACACCTTGAACGGGGTGCCGGCGCCGGTCGTGACCTCTTCGATCGGGGCGAGGTGGTTGCCGTCGTGCAGTTCGAGGACATCGTCGAGCGCGCGCTCGGCATCGCGCCACCAGGGTTCGTAATGGCGGATCGCGTGGATCCGGCCTGCTCCCGTCTCGGCCATCAGCGCGCGCAATATCGCGGCGCTGTCGCCGCGGCGCAGGATCAGCCGGCTTCCCTTGGCGGCGAGCGCGTCGCCGTACGCGGCGAGACTGTGGTGCAGCCACCAGCGCTGCGCCCCGCCGATCCGCCAGTCGCCCGGCGCGTCGTCATCGAGAATGTAGACGGGGATGACGGGACCCGCAGCGGCTGCGGCGGCGAGAGCAGGCTGATCGTGGAGCCTGAGGTCCTGGCGTAGCCACAACAAGGTCGGTTGGGTCATTACGGCCCCAAGCGATTGACCGCCTTCGAAGTTCCTGTGCTAGCGCCTGGTAGGTGCAGCGGAGGAGCGATGCTCTGATGAATCGGATCTGGTTAGCGGCAGGACTGTTGGCTGCGGCGTGTTCACCCGAGGCCCCCGACGCGCCGCCGTCGCGCCGCCTGCCGGTGCCGATCCGGGGTGCGGAGCGGATGACGCTGGTGCGCGGCGCGGCGCTGGAGCGACTGGTGCGCGGCAGCGTGCAGACGCGGGCGGCCGTAGGTGGCGGCGCGGCGCCGGTCGAGCGGTTCGCCGCCATCGGCGACCGCTATACGCTCAGTTACGATCGTCCGGATTCGCAAGGGCGGTATCGCATCACCCCGGACCGGATCTGCCTGCGCTTCGTAGATGAGCGCAGCGTCTTCTGCCGCTTCTACCTGACGGACGCGGCGGGGAAGACGTGGATGGCCGGGGACGATCGCGATTATCCGCTGCATATCGCGGCGGTCACGATCGCCCATGACGGCTGATCCGGGTCCCGCGACCTGCGGGACCCGAACCCGGGATCAGAACCCGATGTGCGCGCCCGCCGAGATCACGAAGGCGTGCGCATCGCGCAGGTAGCCGTTGGTGACGATCGGCGTCTGCACTGCGGTACCCGCATAAGCGGCGGTGACGCGGTCGATCGTCGTATCCTTGAAGTCGACGTAATTGCCGGCAAGGTCGATCCCGAACTTGGGCGTCAGCTGGAAGGTGCCGCCGACACCGTAGTTCCAGCGGTTCGCGTCAGGCACCCGCGCATCGCGCAGGCCGTTCTGCGTCGGCGTCGTCGCATGCTGGGCACCGGCGCGCAGCGTCAGCTTCGGCGAGACGGCATAGTCGAGGCCGGCGGCGAGGCTGTAGCTGTCGCGATAGTTTTCCGGGAGCGACTGGTTAAGCGGCGCGCCGAGGCGGATCGCGTCGAACTTGCTCCAGTTGTAGCGCACGGCCTGACCGTTCAGCGTCAGCGCCGGGGTCGCGCGGATGCGCGCACCGACGATCACCTGCGCGGGCGTGTAGAAGCTCGCCTCGACGCCATCCAGCGTCCGGTTCTGCGCGGCGAGCGGACCTTGCAGCCCCTCGACGAGCAGGTCGCCCTTCAACGTGTGCTCGATGCGCGACTTGTAGCTGATGCCGACGGTCGCCCAGTCGTTGTGCATCTGGACGCCGGCGGTCCAGCCGAGATCCCAGCCATCGCCCTCCAGCCGCTGGCGGCCGTCGGGCAGCGCGGCGGAGAGGTTGGGCAGCGCGTTGCCGAGGCTCGCATAGACGTGCTCGACGTTGGCGCCGCCGCCGACGCGCAGCCAATCGGTCAGCGCGACCGCGATCGACGGCTGGATGTCGATCGTCTGCAGCTTGGTACGGGTCGCGCTGTAGCGGGTCCAGCTGGTCGATTGATAGTCGGTGGTGAAGCTGTAGGGCGAGGTGACGGCGAGACCAATCGCGACCGGGCCGAACGGCATCGCGATCGCGCCCGACGGCAGCACGCCGTTGTCGATCGGGTTGCGCGAGACCTGGTCTCCGCCGACGGGGGCGAACTGGCCGCCCGGGCGGCGGATCAGCGTGCCGTTGTTGACGACCTTGCCGCGCGGCAGGATCGCCGAGGCGTTGATCGCCGCCTCGCCATTCTCCATGCCGGCGATCGCGGCGGGGTTCCACCACAGCGACTGCGGCCCGGTGTCGGCGACCTCGCCCGAAAAGGCGCGGCCGGCCCCGCGTGCCGACTGCTCCTGAAGGTAAAAGGCTTGAGCGTGGGCGGCGCTGGCCACACCGAACGATCCGACGACGGCGGTGGCGAGCAGGGAGGCTTTGATACGCAACGACATAAGAGGTCTTCCTAAAGCTTACTGTAAAACGAGAAAATCAGCGGACGCGCGTCCAGGTCTGCGTCTTGCACAGCGGCACGAAAATGCAGCCGCGGACCTTCAGCGTGTTGGCGTCGACCACCGTCACCTTCGACTTGTAGGTCTTGCCGTCGTCCGGGTTGTAGATCTGACCGCCCGACCAGGCATCGCCATCGGCGGTGAAGCCGCTGATCAGCAACAGACCCTTCAGCGGGCGATTGCGCTGCGCCGGGTTCTGGTTGTTGGCATCCTTGAGGTCGGGCTTCTGGCGGAGCAGTTCGGAGGAGATCAGTCGGCCGCAGATCGACGCACCACAGCGCTGAATCTCGACGATGCCGTTGCGCGTCTCGGTCTTCCAGCGACCGATCGCCGCGTCGGGAGCAGGGGCGGGGGCCGCCGCGAGCAGGGCACCGAGCAGAAGCAGGGACATGCGGTAATCTCCTCTCCATGGGGGCGCTAACAGCCGCGCGACCCTGACAAGCCATCTGAGCTTCGCCCCGTATGTGTACGGTCGCGTTGATGCGCCATCGTGGCGGTCACGCAAGTTACAAGTGACCTAATGGCAAACACACTGCCGTATACGGCAGCCTGCTGCCCGACTAAACCCATGATGCCGTGTGTCAAGCCGTGGCGCATGCATATTGCAGTCGCTGCCGTAACGATCGAGGTCGTGCGGGGATGCAGACAGCTCGTGAATTATCGTCGGTGCGTTGTGCGAAGAGCGACCGTGATTCGGCGAGGGCGGAAACCCGTGCCAGGCGGAGCAACGCATGTCTCGTCTGCAAGCCTGGGCTCCTGCCTGCGCAGGAGCACGGCCGGTAAGAGCAACGGTGTTCCGGCGAAGGCCGGAACCCAGAGCCAAGCAGAGCGACGGTCAGTGCAGCCGTATCCCTGGGCTCCTGCCGTCGCAGGAGCACGGCGCACCTTCGCTAAACCGATGAGGGCGCGCGTGCCACGCGCGCCCCGTGGGTCAATTGCGCAGCGGCTTGCCCGTGGTCAGCATCTGCTGGACGCGCGCCTGCGTGCGCGGGTCCTTCACCGCCGCCATGAACGCCTCGCGCTCGAGCGTGAGGAGATCGTCCTCCTGCACCACGTCGACGAGGTCGGCATCGCCGCCCGTCAGGACGGTGGCGAGGCGGCCCGAGACCACCTCGTCATATTCGGTCGCCATGCCCTTCTTGCGGAAGCCGTCGACGACGCCGGCGATGCCGACGCGGCCGCTCTCGCCCGGCAGGCGGAAGCTCGGTTTCTCGGGCGGTGCATAGCCATCGACCAGGCTCAACGCCTTGGCCTTGGCGTCGGCGAGAAGGCGGTCTCGGTTCATCGTGATGCCGTCGGAAGGCCGCAGGAACAGCATCTCCTTCGCCAGTGCCGCCGACTTCGACACCTGTGCGGTCGAGATGGTCTCGAACGCCTTGGCGACCGCCGGCATCGGACCGCGGGGCATCATCGGCGCCTTGGCCATGCGATCGAGCAGTTCGCCGTTGCCGCCCCAGCCGGGCAGCAGCCCGACGCCGCATTCGACGAGCCCGATATAGCTTTCGGCATGCGCCTGCACCGCGTCCGAATGGAGCAGCACCTCGCAGCCGCCGCCCAGAGCCATGCCCGCCGGCGCGGAGACGACGGGGAAGGGGGCGTATTTCAACGCCTTCAGCGCCTGCTGGCCGCCGGCGATCAGCTTCTCGATCTCGCCCCACATTCCGGCCGCCACGGCGAACATCGCCATGCCGAGATTGGCGCCGGCCGAGAAGTTCGACCCTTCGTTGTAGATCACCAGAGCCTTGAAGCGATCCTGCACCAGTGGGATCGCTTGGCCGATCAGCGCCATGATCTCGCCGTCGAGCGCGTTCATCTTGGTGGTGAACTCGAGCGCGGCGACGCCGTCGCCGACGTCCCACAACGCCGCCGACGCGTTGCGCAGCAGCGGTTCCCCCGCAAGCTTGACGTCTTCGAGCAGCAGGACGCCGTCCGGCCGTACGACATCGGCATAGTCGCCCGCGACCGTCAGGAACTGGCGCCTGCCGTCCACGACCCGATAGAAAGCGCGATCACCCGCGACGTCGAGGATCGCCGGCACGTCGCGGCCTTCGCTGCGCAGCCGTTCGGCGAGGGCCGCGGCGCCGATGCGGTCGATCAGTTCGAACGGCCCGTACTTCCAATTGTAGCCGAGCTTCATCGCGTCATCGATGGCGACGATGTCGTCCGCGGCTTCTCCGACCAGCGACGCGGCGTAGCTCAACACCTTGCCGAGGATTTCCCATGCGTAGTCGCCGACCTTGCCCGGCACGGCGATCAGCGCGGCGACGTCCTTTTCCGCCTTGGGCGGCAGCGCGGCCGGCTTGATCCCCTCGCGATATTCGCCGGTTGCGAGATCGAGCGCGAGCTTGGTCTTGGTCGCCTTGTCGAAGCGGTAGAAACCGCCCTTCCCCTTGCGACCGGTGAAGCCATCGGCGATCATCCGGTCGACGAGCGGCATCGGGCGCACCGTGTCGAAATAGGCGTCGCCCGACGGCAGCGTCGACGACAGGCTCTTCGACAGGAGCGGCATCAGGTCGACGCCGACCAAGTCGACGAGGCCGAAGATGCCCGTCTTTGGCACACCCATCGGGCGGCCGCCAATCTGGTCGGCCTCCTCGACCGTAAGGCCCTGATCCATCGCGGCATTGATCGCGACGGCGAGCCAATAGGTGCCGATCCGGTTGGCGATGAAGCCGGGCGTATCCTTCGCCCGCACGATCCGCTTGCCCATGAAGCGATCGACGAAATCCTCGACCCGCTCCGCGACGGCGAGGTCCGTCGCCTCCCCGCGGACGATCTCGATCAGCCGCATATATCGCGGCGGATTGAAGAAGTGGGTGATGA
>JBKBTU010000459.1:0-770 GCA_046290715.1 Sphingomonas sp.
CGGGCGCAAGGGGCTGGCGGCCGCAACCCTGCTGCTCGACCTGCTCAAGGGCGCGGCGGCGGTGTGGATCGCCGAAGCGCTGTGGCCAGGCCTCGGCATGCTGGCTGCGGCGGGTGCCTTCGTCGGGCATTGCTACCCGGCCTGGCTCAAGTTCAAGGGCGGCAAGGGCGTTGCGACGCTGATGGGCATCGTCCTCGCGCTGCATTGGCCATCGGGCGTCGTGTTCGCGGTCGTGTGGCTGGGCCTGCTGGCAACGCTGCGCATCTCGTCGGTTGCCGGCATGGCGGCGGCGATCAGCGCGCCGGTAAGCGTGGCAGTGATGAATCGGTTCAACCTCGTGCCGTTGCTGGTCGTGCTCGCGCTGATCGTGTTGTGGAAACATCGTGAGAATATCGAGCGGCTGATGGCGGGCACGGAACCGCGGATCGGCAGGTCGCATGGCTGACGAGGCCGAGCGCCTTGCCAGCCTCCGCCTCATCCGGTCGCCGCGGATCGGCCCGGTCACCTATCGCCAGCTGATCGCCCGGTTCGGCAGCGCGCCAGCCGCGCTGGATGCCCTGCCCGCGCTCGCCCTGCGCGGCGGGGGCGCGGCACCGAGCATTGCCGACGCGGCCTCCGCGCGGCGCGAACTGGCGGCGGTCGCGCGACTGGGCGCGCGCCACGTCTTTATGAGCGATCCGGACTATCCGCCGCTGCTGGCCGAGCTGGAAAATGCGCCACCGGCCCTGATCGTGCGCGGCGACATCGCGCTGCTGGCGCGGCCGTGCGTC
>JBKBTU010000460.1:0-756 GCA_046290715.1 Sphingomonas sp.
GCGCACGCGCCGATGCCGATCGCATGCTGTGCGACGCGCCGCCGCAGGGCTTGCCCGGTCTCACCGTCGATGTTTCAACCGCACGATGAGTGGATTTGCCTATCGGGTCACGGCGCAGGCCGTGGAGGAGATCGTCCCGCGCGACGCGTTGGCGTGCGCGGCGGAGTTCGTGTGGATCCACCTCACCTCCCGCGATGAGGAGGTGCAGGCGTGGCTGCGCGATCATGCCGCGCTCGACCATTTCACCATCGACGCGCTGACCGCGCTGGAGACGCGCCCGCGCTGCGAACAGGTCGACGGCGCAGCTTTGCTCAACCTGCGCGGCATGACCCATGAAGCGATGGCGAGCAGCGATCCGCTCGCATCGATCCGCATGCGCGCCGATGGCAAGCGGGTCATCTCGGTCACGCGCCTGCCGCTCGACGCGCTGGATGCTGCGCGCAGGGCAATGGAATCCCGGCAGATCCGGGATGCGGGTGACCTGATCGCAACGCTGGCGACCGCGATCACCGAGCAGCTCGATCCGCAGGTCGCGCAGCTCGGCGATTCGCTCGACGATTGCGAGGAGCAGCTCGACCCGCGCGCCGCGTTCGACCTGCGCCGCACGGTCAGCCGCGTGCGGCGGCAGGCGATCGGCTATCGCCGCTTCCTCTATCCGCAGCGCGTGGCGCTGCAGAAGCTCGCCGGATTGGCGGTGACCTGGCTGAGCGACGAGGACCGGCTGCACATCAACGCCGCCGCCGACCGTGCGGCGCG
>JBKBTU010000461.1:0-756 GCA_046290715.1 Sphingomonas sp.
GCGCGCGAAGGCGTGCCGCTGCTCGCGCTTCCGTTGATCGCCACCGGCCCCGCGCCGTTGCGGGTGACGCAGGTGCCCGGCTGCTACTGGCCGTTCCGCTCATTTCCGGTCGCGCAGGATGCCGGGACCGAGGCGTTCGAAGTCGCGCTCGACCATCTCGCGCGCCACGCCAACGCGCTGCGCATCGGCCCGGTCTATGACGGCGACCCCGCGCTCGAGGGGCTGCGCGCCGCCGCCGCCACGCGCGGCTGGGTCGCGCTCGACCGCTTCGTCGCCGAAAGTTTCCTGCTCGACATGGCAGCGCTGCAGGCCGAAGGCACCTGGCCGCGCAACTCGACGCTGCGCAAGAACCGCTTCCACGAAAAGCACCTCGCCGAACATGGCGAACCCGACTGGAGCTTTGTCTCCGGCGCCGACTGGACCGCGCAGGCGTTCGACGCGCTGGCAGAGATCGAGCGCAAAAGCTGGATCGCCGACCGCACCGACGGTCGCGATGCCAAGTTTACCGAGTCCGGCCACGGCGCCTTCTGGCGCGCGGCGGCGCAGGATCCGGTGATCGCCGACATGCTGTGGGCCGCCGTGCTGCGCATCGACGGCGAACCCACCGCCTTCTCGTTCGACCTCAACGCCGGGTCGCTCAAATATGCCATCGCCAACAGCTATGACCCGCGCGTTGCCAAACATTCGCCGGGGAAGCTGCTCTATTACCGCAACCTCGTCCGCGCGCTGGAGGACGGCATCACCATGGTCGATTGG
>JBKBTU010000462.1:0-753 GCA_046290715.1 Sphingomonas sp.
GAGGATGCGCACCGTCTCGCCCTGGAGATAGTCGGGTGGGGTCTGCGTCAGCCCGGCCCAGCAGCCGATCGCGAGCAACACCGCACCCGCCCACAGCAACGCCGGCGTCAGCGGCCGGGCGATGGCGAGGAAGCGCGCAGGATTGGCAAGGGCGTGAAGGGTCGGCACGGCTGGCGCCGTTCATAGAAAGCTTTGTGCGCGCCGTCACCCTGTGACGTGGCGGACCGGCGTGTCCGATGGCGGCAACATAGACAAGTTGGACACCTTAACGGAAACGATCGAGCCCTATCGTTTCGATTTTGTCGATGATGCGGACGATGAGACAGGGCGCGTCGGGGTTAGCGCCTGCACGGGGTGTAGGACAGACCGGCGGGGTTTCGCCTTGCGGCAAGGCGGGTTGCGCGGGTCGCGATCCAGCGGCGGCTCGCGAGGCGCGCCCCGCGCGGAGGACTCCAATTCCCCCCCGCCAGGAGAGGTGGCCGCCGAACGGCGGTCGGAGGGGAGGTCAGCGGCGAACGTCGTGCTCGTGGAAACGCCCCCTCCAGCATTCGCTTCGCGAACGGTCCCCCTCCCCCGCTAAAGCGAGGGAGAATCGGCGGTCAGCCCACTGGCCGCCCCGTCAGCCCCGGCCGATCAGCCGCTGCGCGATCGTGTCGGCGACCTCCGCCGCCGGGCGGCCGGTGCGTTCGCTCTCGTCCCAAACCTCGTCGAGGCGCGCGGGGATCTTGGCGATGCGGGCCATCACTTCCGCTT
>JBKBTU010000463.1:0-473 GCA_046290715.1 Sphingomonas sp.
CGACAGCAGCACATCAAACTGCTCTCCACGAAAACCATCATGTTGCAACGAATGAACATCTGTGACGTCGCCAAAGCGCCATTCGGTGGCCGTATCGTCGCCGCTGTCCAACCGGGCTGCTGGCCGCGCAAAACACACCACATAATGACCCCGCCGAACCAAGGCAGCGCGGGTGGCTTGACCAATCGTCCCCGTTGCTCCCAACATGAAGATGCGTTTTGGCGTCATGCGCGCCTTATGCCACAGGACTTCCTGACCGCAAGATGACGCTGTTTTTCGTCTAGTTTGATAATAGAAAATGGAGGCCCGAGCCGGAATCGAACCGGCGTGCAAGGATTTGCAGTCCTCTGCGTCACCACTCCGCCATCGGGCCTCTGAAACAACAACTTGCTTTGAAAGCAATGCCGCTATGTGGTGAACGCGGGCACTTAGCGGCTTGAAGAATTCATTGCAACCGGCAATCTGGAATGCTG
>JBKBTU010000463.1:483-751 GCA_046290715.1 Sphingomonas sp.
TTTGCATCCCGAAATAGGCCGTTCGTCTGAATCTCGCTTGGCGGGACGGGTTCGGGTAGCTAGAACCGGAATGAAAGGCTGTATTGTGTTTGCAATACAGTTGTGCCAAATGGCCAACAGGTTAATGGAAATATTCCGATGGAATCAGGTAAATTCGAAGATATGCGGCGTTCAATGGTGGACAGCCAGCTACGGACAAGCGGCGTAACCGAAAGTTGGGTGCTCGCGGCAATGGGTACCGTCGCACGCGAGGATTATGTCCCCGTCT
>JBKBTU010000464.1:0-751 GCA_046290715.1 Sphingomonas sp.
TCACCAGAAGCACAAGCCGAGGACGTCTTCAGCGGTTCTCCTGCCGGCAGATCGGCTGGCATCGGAACATCCGCTGCCACGAGGGCTACAATCAAGCTCACTAGCATTCCACGTCCTTCCGCTCAGTTCTGCTCAACATGGCTTCGCGCCTGCCTCCCGGTGGACCCCGGAACAAGTCCGGGGTGACGGTTGGGGCTTGGTCAGGCCATCCACTCCACCCACGCCCCGTGGGCATGGGCACCAGCCAGCAAGTGCTGCTCCCCGCCACCCGGCCAGTGGCGCACCGTCAGTTCGTGGCGGAAGGTCTGCCGGTTCGCCTCGACCGCGACCCAGGCAAGCGGGCGGTCGGGCGTTGCCTTTGCGCCCGCTGCCTCCATTGCGGCGGTGATCGCCGCCTGTCGCTCGCCTCCGAGATATTGCCAGACGATCGAGTGCATCAGCACGCTGGTCGTCCCCGTCGCCTGTGGCCGGGCGAGCGCCGCGACGACAAACGCGGCCGCATCCGCCTCGACCAGATCGGGCGCGTGCCGGGCCGCCTCTGCCGCCGCGATCTCCAGCCGCTGTGCGCGCACGCGATGCTCGGGCCAGGCATAGGCGCACAGCCGCAGCAATGCCTCCGGGTCGGTCAGGTCGATCGGCGCGACGTCGCAGCCGCGCAGCGACACGATCTCGACTCCGGCTTCAGGCGGTGGCGGGCCGCGCCACTCGGGGGCGATGCGCATCGCTGCATCGTCCGGCCCGACCGCGATTC
>JBKBTU010000465.1:0-751 GCA_046290715.1 Sphingomonas sp.
GGTGGCGACGGTGATGGTCAGCTTCTCCAGCTGGAACGGCACCAAGATGACCGGGCACAAGGGGATGCTGACCGATGTGCTCAAGAACCGCATGAACTTCGGCGGCTTCCTCGTCTCCGACTGGAATGCGCACGGCCAGGTTGAAGGCTGCACCAACGCGTCCTGCCCGAAGGCGGTCAATGCCGGGCTCGACATGTATATGGCACCCGACAGCTGGAAGCCGCTGTGGCATTCGCTGGTCGCGCAGGTGAAGTCGGGCGAAGTGCCGATGGCGCGGCTCGACGATGCGGTCGCGCGCATCCTGCGGGTCAAGATGCGGCTCGGCCTGTTCGAGGCGGGCAAGCCATCGACGCGCAAATATTCGGGCGACTGGTCGCTGCTCGGCCATGCCGATCATCGTGCAGTGGCGCGCGACGCGGTGCGCAAGTCGCTGGTGCTGCTCAAGAACAATGGTTCGCTGCTGCCGGTAAAGGCGGGCGCGCATGTGCTGGTCGCGGGGGATGCAGCGGACGATATCGGCCGTCAGTCGGGCGGCTGGACGCTGACCTGGCAGGGTACCGGGGTGAAGAACGACCAGTTCCCCGGCGCGACCTCGATCTGGAAGGGGCTGCAGGACGCGGTCACCGCGACCGGCGGCAGCGCCGAGCTGGCGACGGACGGCACGTTCGCCAAGAAGCCCGATGTCGCACTCGTGGTGTTTGGCGAGACGCCCTATGCCGAATTCCAGGGCGACCTCAAGACGCTCCAGCTG
>JBKBTU010000466.1:0-748 GCA_046290715.1 Sphingomonas sp.
CGGTGTCGAGCGCGGCGGCACGGGCGCTGGGCTCGCAGCCGCTGAAGCCGGAAAAGTCGTTCATCTATTCGTTCGGCGCGACCGCCAACCCGTTCCGCGGGTTCAACCTCACCGCCGACTATTACCACATCAAGATCGACGACCGTGTCGTGCTGACCGAGAACCTCGGTGCGGCGGGCAGCGGCACGGCTGCGGTCAACGCGGCGGTGAAGTCCGTGCTCGACGCCAACGGCTTCCAGTCGGTCGGCGCGGCGCGCTTCTTCATCAACGGGCTCGACACGACGACCAAGGGATTCGACATCGTCGGCACCTATCGCTTCGGGATCGAGGGGGTGGGCAACTGGTCGCTGTCGGCGGCTTACAACCACAATGACAACAGCATTGATCGGCGGATCAACGCGCTCGGGCCGCTGGCGCAGATCCCCAATCTGATCCTGTTCGGCCGGGTCGAGGGCATCCGCTTCACCGACGGCCAGCCCAAGGACAAGCTGGTGCTGAGCGCCGACGGCTCGGTCGGCCCGATCGCGATCTCGGCGCGCACGACGCGCTATGGCCGGGTGACGGCGCCGGGATCCGCCGCGCCAGTCGCCAACGCGCTTAGCCTGACGGACCGCGGGCCTGACGACCTGATCCTGCGGCCCAAGTTCGTCTCGGACCTCGAGCTTCGCTACACGTTCAAGGAGCACGCGACCTTTGCGATCGGCGCGAACAACCTGTTCGACGTCTATCCTGAGGCCTTCCCGCGCGG
>JBKBTU010000467.1:0-747 GCA_046290715.1 Sphingomonas sp.
AACGGCCGTTTGGATCAGTCGATCTTCATCCGCTCATGCCCGACAAAAGCGAGCTTGCTGATGCCCGCGCGTTTGACCTGCGCCAGGATCGTGTCGAAGCGTTCATAGCGCGCCGCAGCATCGGTCTTGAGCAGCAGCGGCGTATCGCTCGACGCACCTGCCGTGAGCAAGGCCGGAAGCTGCGCATCGGAAATCCGTGCGCCGTCCCACAGCAATGTCCCGTCAGCAGTAATATCGAGCTGGTGCGGCTGGCCCGGCGGTGCCGTCCCGTCACCCTGCGGCAGGTCCACCGGCACCTTGTGCGTCAGGCTAGGGATCGTGACGATCAGCATGATGAGCAGCACCAGCATGACGTCGATCAGCGGCGTGGTGTTCAACGTGCTGAACAGCGCGTCATCCGGCGCACGACGGTCGGCAAGAGCACGTGGCATCGATACCTCCTCTGATTGAGAGATGATGTATCATGACATATATCGGGCGGCGCGCAAGTCTTCAGCGGCTTTCATATTTCCAGTTGCGCTTCTTGCCCTCGCGGATCCAGCCGATTGCGTCGGCGATCCGCTTGTCGCGCGTCGCATCGCGCTTCGCCTCGGCGATCCAGTCGCAATAGTCCCTGCGCGCGCCGGGCGGAAAGGCGTCGAATTTTGCCGCCGCCTCGGGTTCCCGCGTCAGTGCTTCGGCGAGCGCAGGGGGAAGGTCGGCATCAGGTTTGGCTGCCTTGGAGGCGCGCTTGGGAATGTCGCCCGA
>JBKBTU010000468.1:0-495 GCA_046290715.1 Sphingomonas sp.
GGCCTTCGCTTTCGCTGACCAGACAGAACTGGCCTGCCAGCCGGTCGGGCTGGGCCGGGTCCACCGATGGGTCGGGTGCCCACGCCGCACGCTGCGCAGCGGTGTAATGCCCGGCGGCCCCTTCGCGCACGGCGCGGAAGAACACGCGCTTTACCGCAGCCCGGTCACCGGGCGCATAGGCGCGCAAGCGGATCATGTGACTGTGGCGCGGGCCTTGAATTCGGGCCGGTCCCAGGCGCGGGTTGCCATGATTTCGGAAAGGATGGTTACAGCGCCCTGCACATCGGCATCCGAGGTGTAAAGCGGGGTAAAGCCAAAGCGCAGGATATCAGGCGCGCGGAAATCGCCGATCACGCCCCGGGCGATCAGCGCCTGCATGATGGCGTAGCCCTCGGGGTGGCGGAAACTGACCTGCGAGCCGCGCTGCGCAGCCTTGCGCGGTGAAGCGAGGGTGAGGTCGGGGCAGGCGGCCTCGACCCCGGCGATGAACGCCTC
>JBKBTU010000468.1:505-743 GCA_046290715.1 Sphingomonas sp.
GCAGGGCGGCCATGTCGACGCTGTCCCAGATGTCGAGGCTGGCCTCCAATGCGGCCATCTGCAGGATGGCAGGGGTGCCGACCCTCATCCGCTCGATCCCCGAACCGGGGCGGTAGCTCAGGTCAAAGGCAAAGGGGGCGGCATGGCCGAGCCAACCCGACAGGGCCGGGCGGGTGGTTTCCTGATGGCGGGGGGCGACGTAGATGAAACCCGGGCCGCCGGGGCCGGAGTTGAGGTA
>JBKBTU010000046.1:0-13893 GCA_046290715.1 Sphingomonas sp.
TCGGTGTTCCTGTACCACGCGATCCCCGCGGGCATGGACATGGGCATCGTCAACGCCGGCCAGCTCGACGTCTACGACACGATCGATCCGGAACTGCGCACCGCGTGCGAGGACGTCATCCTCAACCGCGATCCCGAGGCGGGCGACCGGCTCGTCGCGCTCGCCGAACGCTTCCGCGGCACCGATGCGGTGGCGGAGAAGGCAGCGGCGGAATGGCGCAGCCTCGATGTCGTCAAACGCCTCGAATATGCGCTGGTGAAGGGCATCGACGCGCATGTCGTCGAGGATACCGAGGAATGCCGCCAGGCGTTCGCGCGCCCGATCGAGGTGATCGAGGGCCCGCTGATGGACGGCATGAACGTCGTCGGCGACCTGTTCGGGTCGGGCAAGATGTTCCTGCCGCAGGTGGTGAAGTCCGCGCGCGTGATGAAGAAGGCGGTCGCGCACCTCCTCCCCTTCATCGAGGCGGCGAAGGAGCCGGGCGCCAAGGGCAAGGGCCGCATCGTGCTCGCGACCGTGAAGGGCGACGTCCACGATATCGGCAAGAACATCGTCGGCGTCGTGCTTCAGTGCAACGGCTTCGAGGTGGTCGACCTCGGCGTCATGGTCCCCTGGTCGAAGATCCTCGAGGCGGCGAACGAGAACGATGCCGACATGATCGGCCTCAGCGGCCTCATCACGCCGAGCCTCGACGAGATGGTCACCGTCGCGGAGGAGATGAAGCGCGCCGGCATGACGATGCCGCTGCTGATCGGCGGCGCGACGACTTCCAAGGTGCATACCGCGCTGCGCATCTCGCCGGCCTATGACGGGCCGATCGTCCATGTCCTCGACGCCAGCCGCGCGGTCGGCGTCGCGACGACATTGGTCAGCGACACGCAGCGCGACGCCTATGTCGAGGGCGTCGCCGCCGACTATCAGAAGGTGCGCGATGCGCGCGCGGGCAAGGGGCAGAACGACCTGCTGCCGCTCGCCGAGGCGCGCAGCCGCGGCTTTGCCGCGGACATGGCGCTGAAGGCGCCGCCGGTCGCCAGGCCCGGCATCCACGTCTTCGACGACTGGGACCTTGCCGACCTGCGCCAGTATATCGACTGGACGCCGTTCTTCCGCGCCTGGGAACTCGCCGGCAATTTCCCGGCGATCCTGACCGACGAGGTCGTCGGCGCGAGCGCGACCGGCCTGTACGAGGATGCGCAGGCGATGCTCGACCGGATCGTCGCGGAGAAGTGGCTGACCGCGCGCGGCGTCGCGGGGCTGTGGCCGTGCCATCGCCACGACGACGACATCTGGGTCAACACGCGGCATGTCGAGGCGCATCGCAGCCCCGACGGTGCCGCGATCCCGGACGGCTTCCACATCCCGAGCCTCGACCGCGGGGCCGAAGAGAGCGTCCGCCTGCCGTTCCTGCGCCAGCAGATCGCCAAGCGCGAGGGCCGGGCGAACATGTGCCTCGCCGATTTCATCGATCCCGCGGGCGACTGGATGGGCGGCTTCGCGGTCGGCATCCACGGGATCGAGCCGCATCTGGCGCGCTACAAGGCGGATAACGACGATTACAACGACATCCTGCTGAAGGCGCTCGCCGATCGCCTGGCGGAGGCGTTCGCCGAGGCGCTGCACGCGCACGTCCGCCGCGAGCTGTGGGGCTATGCGCCCGACGAGCAGCTGACCAACGAGGCGCTGATCCGCGAGCAGTATCGCGGCATTCGCCCGGCGCCCGGCTATCCCGCCTGCCCCGAGCATTCGCTCAAGCGCACGCTGTTCGCGATGCTCGATGCGGAAGCCAATGTCGGGCTGGAGCTGACCGAAAGCTTCGCGATGCTGCCGACCGCGGCGGTCAGCGGCTTCTACTTCGGCCACGCGCAGGCGGAGTATTTCGGCGTCGCCCGGATCGGCGAGGACCAGGTCGCGGACTATGCCGCGCGCCGCGGCGTCGACGTCAAGCAGGCGGAGCGCTGGCTGCGGCCGAACCTGGATTGAGGGTTCGCTCCCCCTTTTCCCGTCATCCCCGCGGAGGCGGGGATCCATATCGGCTGGCGGCTCGGCTCCATCGCAAGCCGTCGTGATTATGAATCCCCGCCTCCGCGGGGATGACCGGGGGTCAAAACCCCCGCTTCGCCAGTCCCGCATCCCGCCGCAGCGCAGGGGTGACGATCGGCACCGTCAGCATGGTGCTCGCCACCGCCATCAGCAGCAGCGCGGTGAACGTCTCGTTGGTGATGATCGCCTTGTCGAGCAGGATGTTGGCGAAGATGATCATGATCAGCGCCTTGGTCTGCAGCAGCCAGCCGATCACCTTGGCATCGCCCTTGGGCCATTTGAGGATGCGGCCGGCGAGATGAATGCCGACGAGCTTGCCGCCGACGGAGGCGGCGAGCAGCAGCGCGGCGGCGGCGAAGACCGCGGCGCCGCCGACGCCCCATTGCGTCTTGAGGCCGGTCGAGAGGAAGAAGACGGGCATCACCGCGAGCAGGATCGTCTGGCGGAACCGGTCCATCCGTTCCTCGCCGAACCAGTGCGCATCGAGCACCGCGCCCGCCAGGAAGGCGCCGACCATATAGTGCAGCCCCGCCCAGTCGGCGGTGAAGCCGCAGAGCGCGAGCCAGATGAGGCCCACCGCCCACCGGTCGTTCTCATCGAGACCCCGCATCAGCCGGCGGATCGCCCATGTAGCGACCGCGAACCCGACGAGGAATCCCGCCTGGCGGCCGACCCGCTCCCAATCGAGCAGGATCAGCGCCAGCACGCCCCAGATCGCGATGTCGTCGAGGCTGGCGTAGCGCAGCACGCGCTGGCCGAGCGGCGTGCGCAGGATCGCGAGCTTCTCCATCAGCAGCACGAGGATCGGCAGCGCGGTGACCGCGCAGGCCATGCCGATGCCCAGCACCACCTGCCAGTCCGCGCCGCCGGTGCCGCGCCAGCCCGGAAAACGCAGCATGACGATCGCGGCGAGGCTGCCCGCGACCAGCGGCATGCCGAGCGCCAGGCCAGCGGTGACGCCCGTCTCGCCGCGCCGTCGCCACGCCTCGCGCACGTCGAGTTCGAGTCCGGCCACCCAGACGAACAGCATCACCGCCCACCAGGCGATGCCGTTCAGGGCGCCCAGCGTCGGCGCGGTGAAGACGAGGCCGTAATAGGCGGGGAAGAGCGCGCCGAGCACGCCCGGTCCGAGCAGGATGCCGCCGATGATCTGCACCACGACGAGCGGCGCCCAATAGTCGGTGCGACCGAGCCGCCAGACCAGCCAGGGCAAAGTGAAGATGATGAGAATGGCGAGGAGGAACACCTCCGTCGCGGACATGGCGTGCATCGTGTGTCGATCCCCCCCGGGCCTTATTGCCGTCAGCCTAGCCGGGCGCCGCGCACCGAGGCAATCGCCGTGATGGTTCATCGCGGGACATAACGGCGCCATGGTAAGGCGTTGGCTGCGCCCCGCGGCACGTTAACCGCGAATCCGGCTGGCCGGCGCATGGCGGCCGGGCGCAGGACGAGCGGCATGACCCGTGCACTCCTCGCCCTCGCTCTCCTCGCCGCTCCCGCCTTCGCGCAGAGCGGCAAGCCGTTCACCATCGCCGAGACCGGGCAGGGCTTCACCGACCTGCAGGAGGCGGTGTCGTCGGTCAGGATGGGTACGGCGACGATCCTGATCGCGCCCGGCGTCTATCGCCAGTGCGCGGTGCAGCAGGGCGGCCGCATCACCTTCAAGGCGGTGCAGCCCGGCACCGCGATCTTCGAGAAGGAGACGTGCGAGGACAAGGCGGCGCTGGTGCTGCGCGGGCAGGGATCGGCCGTCGATGGCCTCGTCTTCCGCGGCTACAGCGTGTCGGACGGTAACGGCGCCGGCATCCGCGCCGAGATGGGCGACCTCACCGTCACCAATTCGATGTTCCTCGACAGCCAGGAGGGCATCCTCGGCGGCGAGCCGACCGGCCAGCGGATCACCATCGACCATTCGACCTTCTCGGGTCTCGGCCAGTGCGACGAGGCGGTGAATTGCTCGCACTCCGTCTATCTCGGCAATCGGGGACAGGTGACGATCACCAATTCGCGCTTCGAGCGCGGCACCGGCGGCCATTACGTCAAGCTGCGCGTCCCCAACGTGACGATCACCGACAACAGCTTCGACGATACCGCCGGCCGCAAGACCAACTACATGATCGACCTGCCCGACGGCGCCCGCGGCCTGATCGCGCGCAACACCTTCGTGCAGGGGCGGGGCAAGGAGAACGGCAGCGGCCTGATCGTCGTCGCCGCCGAGAACCGCACCTTCCCCTCCGCCGGCCTGCGCGTCGAGGACAATGACGCGCGCATGGCGCCGGGCGCCACCGGCAACCCCGCCTTCGTCGCCGACCTCAGCCACCAGCGGCTCGCGGTCGGCGCGAACCGGATCGCCGGCATGCGGATGTTCGAAACGCGCTGAGGGGAAGCCTGCGTTCCTGCGCACGCAGAAGCGCGGCGCGCCTTATCGCAGCGTGCGCGGGTCGATCACGACGTGGCGGATGCGTGTGCGGTTCCATGTGTAGGTGACGTGGACCAGCCCGTCGCGCGTCTGGATGACGGCGGGATAGGCATAGCCGTCGGGCATCGGCTTCGCTTCGAGCGTCAGCGCGTTGCGCCAGCGAATGCCGTCGTCCGACAGGCCGACATTGAGCGGATAGCGCGGGCCGTCGCCCGGCGTATCGGGCCGGTGCGCGCTGTGGTTGTAGACGATCAGCTGCCGCCCGTCCGCCAGCGTCACGGCGTCGGTGCCGGCGTTGGGATTGGGCAGGTCGATCGCGGCGAGCGGCGACCAGCTCCGCCCGTCGTCCGTCGACCAGCTCATCGCCAGCGCGCCCTGCCGCGTGCGCGCGACGAGCTCGAGGCGACCGTTCGGAAAGGTCAGCACGCTCGGCTGGATCGCCTCGATCCCCATCGGCGAGGCGATTGCCGCGCCCGCCTGCCAGCTTGCGCCGCGATCGGTGGAGCGCTCCATCCGCAGGAACCAGCGGTTGCGCTCGGGCGTGCCTTCCTCGCGGCTCGACGGCGCCAGCCACGCGCCGCCCGGCGTCACGACGGGCTTGTTCTTGATCGGACCGAGGATGCCGTCGGGCAGCCGGCGGGGCGCGCTCCAGTGCCGGCCGCCGTCGGCGGAGGTGAGGACCATGCCCCACCACGCCCGCGGCGACGGCCCGACCTTGTAGAAGAGGTGCAGCGGCGCGCCGGGTGGCGCGAACAGCACCGGGTTCCACGTCGGATAGAGCTTGCCGTCGGCGCTGCGCCCGTCGGCGACGGCGACGGGCTGGTCCCAGCCGGCCTTGCCACGGCGCGCGAACCAGATGCGTACATCCGGCCGGCTCTCGCCGCTGCCGCCGAACCACGCCGCCGCCAGCGTGCCGTCGGCGAGTTCGACCAACGTCGAGGCATGCGCCTGCGGGTAGGGCGGCGCCGGGTCGACGAATTCGGACGCCAGGATCGGCGACGGGCTCTGCGACAGCGCCGGAGCGGTGACCGCGAATGACGCGGCGAGCCCGAACGACCGCATGCCCGCGCGCATCACCGCACAGCCGCGCAGGTGTCGCCGGGACCGGGGTCGAGGTCGAGGCAGCGGCCGTCCAGCCCCTTCACCGGCAGGCCGATCTGCGCGGCGAGCGTCGGCGCGATGTCGACCGTCTCCACCGACAGGGGCTGTTCGAAGCCGGTCATGCCCTTGCGCCAGAACAGGATCGGCACGCGGCGATCGTAGTCCCAGGGCGATCCGTGCGTCTCGACATAGCCCGGCGTCGGCGTCTCGATCGTCGTCACCCGCGGCTTGAGGAGGACCAGGAGGTCGCCCGATACCTGCGGGTTGAACGAGGCGCGGGCGCGCTCGAGCAGCGTCCAGGTTTCGGGCGGCGTGGTCGCCATCGGCTGCGCGGCGATCTGCGCCTTGGTGAAGGCGGCGGCGACCTGCGGCATCGCGGCGAAGCGCTTCTGCGCTTCGGCGAGCACGCGCGGGCGCAGCGCTGCGGGCAGGTCCTTGGCGAGGTAGACGTCGCCCTCCGCGCCGATCAGCGCCGGCCCCTTGATGCCGAGCGCGGCGGTGACCGCAGCATCGATCGCCTTGATCGAGGTGTCGGCGTGGACGTGTTCCTCCATCGGCATCCCGCGCTGCTGCTGCCGCTCGGTCATGTCGTGCGCGCCGTGGTCGGCGGTCAGCACCACCTCGTAATCGAGGCCCCAGCCATCGAGCGTCGCGAAGAAGCTGCCCAGCGTCTGGTCGAGCTGGTCCATCTGGATGCACATCTCGGTCCCCTGCGTGCCGAGCGTGTGGCCGATATAGTCGGTCGCCGACGCGCCGATGTCGATGATGTCCGTCTCGGCGCCGCGGCCGAGCTTCATGTCCTGGATCAGACCGGCGGCGATCGCGAACACCGCGGCGTCGCTCGCGGGGGAGGCGCGGAAGCCCTTGAGATCGCCCGCCTCGCGCGCGAAGCGGCCCTGGCCGAACACCTTGCCCGCGACGGTGATCGGCCGGTCGAGCGGCTGGCAGAAGGCGGGAAGGGGCAGCGGCGCCTGCGGCCTGGCGATCAGCGCGGCGACCGCGTCGCGCCCGCGCTGCACCGCGCGCGGAACGGCACGCCCGGCGTAGGAGGAATAGGTCTTGCCGTCCCACCACCACAGTTCGTCGACCCTGTGGCCGCCCATCATCACCGCGGCGCGGTCCTTGCCCGCGACCGAGACGACGCGCGTCGCCGGCCGCGCCGCCTTCATCATCTCGCCGAGCGTCGGCACCTTCAGATGCTTGTCGCTGACCACATAATGGTCGTGGTCGGTGCCGGGGACGGTCTCGTCCTCGGCGCAGTAGACGGTCTTGTCGGCCCGCGCGACCGACTGGTCGATCCAGTTGTTGGCGACGATGCCGGTATGCGCCGGACGCATGCCGGTGAGGATCGTGGAGTGGCCGGGGCAGGTCTCGGTCGCGGCGTGGCTCTGGTACCCCGACGGGAAGACCGCGCCGCCGAGCAGCCGCGCGAAGCCGCCGGTGTAGCGGTTGCGATATTGCTGGAACAGGTCGGCGGAGAATTGGTCGACCGAGATGACGACGATCAGCTTGGGCGGCGTCGTCGGTGCCGGGGCGGGTGCCGGGGGCGGGGCGGCGGTGACGGGCGCGGGCGCCTGTTGCGCGACCACGGACGCAGCGTTGCCAAGCAGGAGGGCGGCGATCAGCGCTTTCATCGGGGACACTCGTGTTGCGGGGCCGCAATCGCTATGACGGCGGGCGATGGAACGGGCAAGGACGGCAGAACGGATGGTGCATCGGACGTTCGGGGCGATGCGCGCGCTGTGTTGCGCGGTGATGACGCTGGTCGCGGCGCTCTGGGCGCAAAGCGCCGCGGCGGATCTCGCGCCGGCGAACGGGCCGAAGCATCTCGCGATGCGACTGGTCGCCGACAGCGACGCACCGCGCGCCGGGCAGGCGGTGACGCTCGCGATCGACACTCGGCCGGAAAAGGGCTGGCACGGCTATTGGCGCAATCCGGGCGATGCGGGCTTCGCACCGTCCTTCGCCTGGACGCTGCCCAAGGGTGCGCGCGTCGATGCCGAGCCGCAATGGCCGGTGCCGACGACGCTGCTGATCGCCGGGCTGATGAACTACGTCTACGAGGCGCCCTATGCGCCGCTGGTGACGCTGCACGTGCCGGAGGGGCTGGCCAAGGGTACGACGCTGCCGATCCGGCTCGCGATCAACTACCTCGTCTGTACCGACACGATCTGCGTGCCCGAGGCGCAGGACCTCAGCCTCGATCTGACGGTCGGCGATGGCGCGCCCGCGCACGCCGCCGATTTCGACCGTTGGCGTGCCGCCGTCCCCAAGCCGCTCGACGCCGCCGGCACCTACCAGATCAAGGACGGCAAGCTCGTCATCGCCGTGCCGCTGCCCGCCGCGGCGAAGGTCGACGATCCCGCCTTCTTCCCGTTCGGCCCCGACATGGTCCGTTATGCCGCGCCGCAGACGGTGATGCGCGACGGCGACCGGCTGCTGATCGCGACCGAGGGGGCACCAAAGGGGCCGATCGCCGGCGTGCTGCGCATCGGCACCGATCTGGGCCTCACGATCAAGGCCGAAGCCGGCACCGTGGCGCTGCCGACCGATCGCAGCGGCTGGCAGGCGGCGCTGCTCGCCTTCGCCGGTGCGGTGCTCGGCGGACTCATCCTCAACGTCATGCCCTGCGTCTTCCCGATCCTCAGCCTCAAGGCGCTTCATCTCGCGCGCGGCGGCGGCGACAGCGAACGAACGGCGCGGGTCGATGCGCTCGGCTATGCGCTTGGCGCGATCCTGATGTGCGTCGCGCTCGGCGCGCTGATCCTTGCCCTGCGTGCCGGCGGATCGGCGGTCGGCTGGGCGTTCCAGTTGCAGGACCCGCGTATCGTCGTGCTGCTGATCGCGCTGACCTTCGCGATCACGCTCAACCTCGCCGGGCGGTTCGAGGTGCCGGTGCCCGCCTTCGCCAGCCATGGCGGCGCGGCGGGATCGGTAGCGACGGGCGCACTCGCCGCCTTCGTCGCGACGCCGTGCAGCGGCCCGTTCATGGGTGCGGCCCTGGGCGCGGCGCTGGTGCTGCCGTGGCCGGCGGCGTTGGCGGTGTTCGCCGGTCTCGGCCTGGGTCTGGCCTTGCCGTTCCTCGCGATCGGCTTCGTGCCGGCGCTGCGGCGGCGGCTGCCCCGGCCGGGGCTGTGGATGGAGCGCTTCCGTCGCATCCTCGCGGTGCCGATGGCGCTGACCGTGCTCGCGCTGCTGTGGCTGGCGTGGCGGCAGGCCGGGACGACGGGGTTGATCGTCGGCGTGGCGACGCTGGTCGCGACCGGCCTGCTCCTCACCCTCGGCGGCAAGCGGCAGCGGCAGGGGGCCGGCTTCGGCTGGGCGGTGGCGCTCGCCGTGCTGCTGGTGCCGACCGCGCTGGCGGCGACGCTGACCGGCGGCGCCGCGCGCCCCGCCAAGGTCGACGGCGACGCCTTCAGCGAAGCGCGCCTCGCCGCGCTGCGCAAGGACGGCCGGCCGGTGTTCGCCTATTTCACTGCCGACTGGTGCCTGTCGTGCAAGGTCAACGAAGCCTCGTCGATCGACACCGCGGCGACGCGCGCGGCCTTCGCCAGGAACAAGGTCGCGGTGCTCGTCGGCGACTGGACCGACGGCGACCCCGCGCTCGGCCGCTTCATCCAGTCGCACAACCGCGCCGGCGTGCCGCTCTACCTCTATTACGCCCCCGGCGCCGCGGAGCCCAAGGTGCTGCCGCAGGTCCTGACGCCGGGCATGCTGGCCGCCCTCCACTAAATCCTCCCCCCGCCGGGGGAGCACTTGCACGGCGCACTGTCCTAATTTGATCCCTTGTGCGGCGCAGCGATTCCCCGCAGCATGGAACCGGCATGATGCGGAGGGCATTCACCGTTCCGATGGGGAAACGACCGGCGTTCGACGAAATCATGGGCATGACGGGCGACACCCCGCCACGCCCCGCGCTTGCGGCTCTTGGCAAGTGGCTCGAAGATACGCCGGATTCCGAACTGCGCCGGCGTCAGCACGCCGCGGAGACGACCTTCCGCCAGCTCGGCATCACCTTCGCCGTCTATGGCGACACCGATTCGCGCGAACGCATCATCCCGTTCGACATCGTGCCCCGCGTCTTCCTCGCCGACGAATGGGCGCGCCTGTCGGAAGGGCTCGTGCAGCGGGTGGAGGCGATCAACGCCTTCCTCGACGACATCTATGGCGAGCGCCGCATCCTCAAGGAGGGCGTGCTCCCCGCCGACCTGATCCTCGGCAACCCGCAGTTTCGCCCCGAGATCGCAGGCATGCGCCCGCCGCACGGCATCTGGGCGCACATCTGCGGCATCGACCTCGTCCGCACCGGCCCGGACCAGTTCTACGTGCTCGAGGACAATGCGCGGACGCCCTCGGGCGTGAGCTACATGCTCGAGAATCGCGAGGCGATGGTGCGGCTCTGCCCCGAGCTGTTCCGCGCCTATAGCGTCGAGCCTGTGGACAGCTATCCCGACCGGCTGCTCGCGACGATGAAGTCGGTGGCGCCGCACGGCCGCGGCGCACAGCCGACCTGCGTCGTGCTGACCCCCGGCCATTACAATTCGGCCTATTACGAACACAGCTTCCTCGCCGATTCGATGGGGATCGAGCTGGTCGAGGCCGCCGACCTCGTCGTCGACGACGATCAGGTGTGGATGCGCACCATCGCCGGCCGCGTCCGGGTGGACGTGATCTATCGCCGCGTCGACGACGATTTCCTCGATCCCCTCGTCTTTCGCCCCGATTCGATGCTTGGCGTGCCGGGTCTCATCGCCGCTTATGCCGCCGGCAACGTCGCGATCATCAACGCGCCGGGCAACGGCATCGCCGACGACAAGGCGATCTACAGCTACATGCCCGACATCGTCCGCTTCTATTCGGGCGGCGAGGCGAAGCTGCCCAATGTCGAGACCTGGCGCTGTCGCGAGCCGCAGGCGCTGGCCTATGTGCTCGATCACCTCGACGAACTGGTGGTCAAGCTCGTCGACGGCTCGGGCGGCTACGGCATGCTGGTCGGACCGACCGCGAGCAAGGCGGAGATCGAGGCGTTCCGCGGCGCGCTGGTCGCCGAACCGCATCGCTATATCGCGCAGCCGACGCTCGCCTTGTCGACGGTGCCGACGCTCGCGGACAGCGGCCTCGCGCCCCGCCACGTCGATTTCCGCCCCTTCGTCCTCACTGGCTCCAAGGGCGTGGAGGTGGTGCCGGGCGGCCTCACCCGCGTCGCGCTCAAGGAAGGGTCGCTCGTCGTCAACTCGAGCCAGGGCGGCGGCACCAAGGACAGTTTCGTGCTGCGCGCCGAGGGGATGCGCCAGACGCAGAGCCAAAGCGGCATGACGCAAAGCCAGGGAGGCGCCGCATGATGCTCTCGCGCACCGCGTCGTCGCTCTACTGGCTCGGCCGGTATCTCGAGCGCGCCGACTTCTTCGCGCGGCTGATCGAGGCGACGGTGCGCCTCGACGTCATGTCCGCGCGGCCGGCGGGGGAGGTCGCCTGGTCGTCGGCGATCGCCGTCACCGATACCGAGGCGGATTTCGCGGCGAGCGGCGGCGCGCTGACGCAAGGCGACGTGGTCCGCTTCCTGACGCTCGACACCAGCCATCCCGGCTCTGTGATCCGCTGCCTCGATCGTGCGCGCGACAATGCCAAGGCGGTGCGTACCGCCTTGAGCCGCGAGGCGTGGACGGCGATCAACCGCGCCTGGCTGGTGTTCGAGCATCGCGCCCATGTCGGCGACACCGCCCAGACGCTCAGCCTCGTCGAAGCGGTGAAGAACGAGACGCGCGGGTTCGAAGGCGCAGTGCACCAGATGCTGCGCAACCAGTCGCACTGGTTCATCCGCCTGGGGCAGGCGGTGGAACGCGCCGACAACACCGCGCGCCTCCTCGACGTCAAATATCACATCCTGCTCCCCGCCGGCGAGGCGGTCGGCGGCATCGTCGATCGCGACCAGTGGACGACGATTCTCCAAACCGTGTCCGCGGTCACCGCCTATCGCTGGCTCTATTCGGACGGGCTGACCCCGGCCAACGTCATCGACCTGCTCACCACCAGCCGCGAACTGCCCCGCAGCCTCGTCGCCTCCGCCGAGACGACGGTGGACGTGCTCGGCCTGCTCGCCGAGCGCACCGGCAGCCATGGCGAAGCTGACCGGATGGCGCGGATGCGCGCCGCGCGGCTGGGACGCACCCGATCGGGCGAGGTGATCGCCGGCGGCCTGCACCAGTATCTCCAGGCGTTCATCCGCGAAAACAGCCAGTTGCACGAGGCGATCGGCCGCCAGTTCCGGTTCGGCTGATGCGGCTCTCGATCGATCACCGCACCGTCTACCGCTTCAGCGAGCCGCAGAGTCGGCTCGTCCAGATGCTGCGCATGACGCCGGAGAACAGCCACGACCAGACGGTCGCGCGCTGGCGGATCGACGTCGACTGCGACGCGACGATGCGCCGCGGCCGCGACGGCTTCGGCAATGCGATCACCATGCTCTACGCCGAAGGACCCATCCTCGACATCGAGATCGCGGTGCGCGGCGAGGTGCTGACCAGCCACTCGGACGGTATCGTGCGCGGCGTCGACGAGGCGCTGCCGCCCGCCGTCTTCCTGCGCGCGAGCGAGGCGACGCCACGCGATCCCGCCATCGCCGCCTTCGCCGCGGAGACGGTGGCGGGGACGGACGGACCGATCGGCGCGCTGCATCGGCTCAATGCGGCGCTCCACGGCCGCTTCGCACTGGATCGCGCACGCCCCGAACCGGGCCTGTCCGCCGCCGAGGCGTTCGACCGGCCGGCGGCGACCTCGCGCGATCTCGCGCAGATCTTCACGGTGGCGGCGCGCTCGCTCGGCATCCCCGCGCGCTACGTCTCGGGCTACAGCATCGTCGAAGGGTCGCTGCGCCCGACGCCGCACGGCTGGGCGGAGGCGCATGTCGACGGGCTCGGCTGGGTCGGCTTCGACCCGTGCACCGGCCGTTCGCCGCAGGAGGAAAGCGTCCGCGTCGCCGCCGCGCTCGATGCCTCGGGCGCCGCACCGGTCGCCGGATCCCGGCTCGGCGAGGGCGAGGAGGAACTCGACGTCGCGGTGAAGGTGTCGGCGGCGCAATAATCCTGACCCGCCGTGGCGGAGCCGGCGGCCGCTGCTACCCGAGGGGGTAAAGCCTGGCAGCGATTACACGGCGTAGGTCAGCCGCAAGTCGTCCCTCACCGGCGCGCGACGCGCGCGGTTAACCGGATCATAATCCGGCCGGGCTAGCCCGGTGTCGTGGGGCGACAGCGAATCTCTCTGACCGGCCGGATGGTCCTGGGCATGGCATTGCTCGGCGCATCGTCGTGCGCGCCGGTCAAGCCAACGGGCTCGCATGTCGCGCAGATGGTGCCGCCCTCGACGCCTCGTCAGCTGCTGCGCGACCTCGCGCTCGACGTGCCGGGCGATCTGCCGGGCCTCGCCGGCCTGCCGGCGACGTTGCGCGCCTCGCTCGCCGACGATGCGGCGCCGGCCTCGGTCACCGCCGCACCGCCCTTCCTCGCGCAGATGCAATCCAACGACGACGGCGCGCGCGCCGCCGAATGCCTGACCGCCGCGGTCTATTACGAGGCGCGCTCGGAATCACTCGACGGCCAAAGGGCGGTGGCGCAGGTGGTGCTCAACCGCGTGCGCGACCGCGCCTTCCCGCACAGCGTCTGCGGCGTCGTCTACCAGGGATCGAACCGCCGCACCGGCTGCCAATTCTCCTTCACCTGCGACGGATCGATGGCGCGCCGCCGCGACCCCTATGCCTGGGAGCGGGCGCGCGCGGTCGCCGAGGCGGCGCTCGCCGGCAGCGTCTACGCGCCCGTGGGGGCCGCGACCTTCTACCACACCAACGCGATCCTGCCGTGGTGGGCGTCGAGCCTGTCGCGGATCGGCTCGGTCGGCGCGCATATCTTCTACCGCTGGCGCGGCGCGATGGAGAGCGCGTTGAGCTTCCGCGCCGCCTATGCGGGCGTAGAGCCGGGCGTCCCCGCGACGGCTGGCGACGGCGCGCTACAGACCGCCGGCCTGTATCGCGACAGCACGGACGACGCCGGCGTCACCGTCCATCGTGGGCGGCTGGAGGCGGCTGCGGTCGCCGCTGCCGGCCCGGCCGCTCCGCGCGCGCCGCGCATGACCACCAGCGCCGGCGTCCGCGTCCATCTCGGCAGCGAGGCACCGTTGCGGATCGTCACCGACGGCGCCACGATCGGCGAGGAATCGGACCCGATCTAAGGTCTGATCCACTTGCGTGGAGGCTGCACCGCCCCGATCCAGCTTCGCTGGATCGCGCACAAGGCCGCTCAGGCGGTGACGAGGGCCGGAGGGGCGACTGCGACCGGCTCGTC
>JBKBTU010000469.1:0-742 GCA_046290715.1 Sphingomonas sp.
ACCGGGCGGACGAAGCGCAGCCGGTCGTAGCCATAGGACATCGCCTGCGGATTGATCGTGGTCGCCGTCAGCCCGATGCCGACCGCAAAGACCAAGGTGCCGTGCGCGATCCGCTGGCCGATCTCCTGACCGGCACACCATTGCGCATCCATGTGGTGCGGAAAGAAATCGCCGGTATGCCCAGCGTGGACGACGAAGTCGGTCTCGGTGATCGTCCGGCCGAAGCTCGTCCGGCTGGCGCCGATTTCGTAATCCTCGAAAAACTGGTCGACGATCATGCCGCGAGATCTCCGTCGATGGCTGCGCGGTTCGCGCCTAGGCGGGGCGCGGCCCGCGATGATGTCAGAGCGGCGCCGTCGACGCGGATCGGGCAGCGCGTGGTGGTCAGCGTCGCACCGTCCGGCGCGGCGATCGTCTGCGTCATGCCGAGCGTCGTGAAGGCGGGATGGGCCGCCAGCGCCGGCCAGTCGAGCACCGGCGCGCACCAGATGCCCGCCGGTTCGAGCAGGGCGAGCCAATGCTCCGTTCCCCGCGTCGCCAGGTGATCGCGCAATTGCGCCTTGATCGCATCGCGCCGCGTGAACTCGTCGGCCGGATCGACCTGGGCGAGCGTCTCAGCCCCGATCAGCGCGCCCAGCTGCGCTACCGGCGCCATCGCCAGCGCGAGATAGCCGTCGGCGGTGGGATAGATGCCGTAGGGCGCGGACAGATAGACGTTGCCGTTCGCCACCGCACTGCGCTC
>JBKBTU010000470.1:0-739 GCA_046290715.1 Sphingomonas sp.
CGCCGAGTGCGTGGCGCTGGGCCTTACCACCCACTATCTGGCGGCGGAGCGGCTCGACGATGCCAAGGCGCGTATCCTCGCCGATCCGCAGGCGATCGAAACGGTGCTCACCGATCTCGAAACGCCCACGCCCGACGCCGCAATCCTGACCCAACGCGCGGCCATCGATCGCCTGTTCGCGAGCGATCGGCTGGAAGACATTATCGCCGCGCTGGAGGCCGATCCGGGCGACTGGGCGATGCAGCAGCGCGCCACCATCGCGGGCAAATCCCCGCAATCGATGAAGGTCAGCCTCAAGCTGCTGCTCGACGGCGCGACCATGCCGACCTTCGAGGACGAGATGCGACAGGAATATGCCGTCGCCACCCGCGTCGTGCAGCGCCACGATTTCATCGAAGGCGTCCGCGCGCTGATCATCGACAAGGACAATCACCCGCGCTGGAACCCCGCCACGCCCGAGGGGGTGAGCGACCATCTGATCGACCAGATCTTCGCCCCGCTGCCCGAGGCTGAGGCGTGGACGCCCGCATAGACCATATCGTCGCCCCGGGCTTGACCCGGGGTCCCGCTTCTTCGACCGGCTCAAGGCAGCTGGGTCCCAGGTCAAGCCCGGGATGACGACAGGAGGAACTAGATGACCGACTACACCACCATCCTCGTCGAACAGCGCGGCGCCGTCACGCTGGTGACGCTCAACCGCCCGCAGGCGCTCAACGCGCTCAACAGCGAAGTCCTGTCC
>JBKBTU010000471.1:0-407 GCA_046290715.1 Sphingomonas sp.
GCCCTTCGACAGGCGCAGGGCGAACGGCGCGTGCGGTTCTGTATGCCGTCATCATGATCTGAAGAACACCACTGCGGATCGGGCAGTCCCTATGCGACAGCCCTGGCCTCCGTCGGCAGGTGCATTGGACGATCAGCGCCGAAACTCACTGCAAGCCAGACGGATATCGGGAGCATCTGTCCTACACGCCGGTCGCCCGCTAACCCCGTTCGCCTGACGGCTCTTTCTCATCATCATACCAAATTCGGAAACGATGGGGCTGGATCGTTTCCGTCAAGGTGTTCGACTTGTCTATGTTGGCGATGTCGCAGCCCGGCGACCATTCCGGACGGCGCACTACGGCCGGGCTTAGAGCATGACGACGTCGGCTGCTCCACATCCGCCGTTTGCCCTGAGCCTGTCGAAGG
>JBKBTU010000471.1:417-735 GCA_046290715.1 Sphingomonas sp.
GCGGGGTTTTCCTCTCGCCGTCGTCGGCGGCCCCACCCCCGGGGGTTGCCCGTCGCCGTCCGACGGGCCTGGGTCCCACCTGTGCTTCGACAAGCTCAGCACGAGCGACCCCCGGGGTAACGTCATCAAAGCCGAGCGCCGCGATCGCTGTGGAGTCACCGCGTCGCCACACGCGCCCGATGCTCGGGCGGTGGTTCCCCCTTCCCTTCCGCCCGCCGATCCGCCAAGCCCCACGCCCATGTTCGAAAAGATCCTGGGTGTGCTCGCCACCTTCACCATCTGGGTGATCTCCAGCGGCGGCTATGTCGGCATCGCGAT
>JBKBTU010000472.1:0-735 GCA_046290715.1 Sphingomonas sp.
TGGTTATAAAACAGGCGCTTAGGCGGTAAACGACGCAATTCCGGGGCTGGCGTGAGTCAAGCCTACTTATTTCAGATTCTTTACATGCCGCCCCCTTGATCGACTCGAATTTCCGTCCCTAAAACGGACCTCCGCCACGGCGTTCTCGTCGGCGGAATCAGCAAGGGTACCGGCCGCACGCGGATGCGATTCCGCCAGCGCTATCCCTTTGCCTGAACGAAATTGACGGGCGGAAGGCGTGTTTTCCGCGACGGGGGCGTGTCGGTGTGTGCGGGTTCCGCACGCAGCGCGATGGTATTTGAGGGGCAACGGGAAGATGGATCAAGCCAAGGCCTGGACACGCGTGCGCGGCAATCTGCGGCTTTCCGCAGGGCAGCGGCTGTTCGACCAGTGGCTGAAACCGATCGTCCTGATTCCGGGCGAGGACCCGGAAACGGTCCGCCTCGGCCTCCCTTCGGCGTTCATGACCAACTGGGTCCGCAGCCATTATGCCGACCGGCTGGCGATGGAGTTCCGCGCCGTGCTGCCGGCGGTGCGCACGGTCGCGATCGAGACGGTCGACGCACGGGCGACCCGCGCGCTTGCGGCGGCTCCCGCTGCCGAATCACCGGCCCCGGCGATCGATCAGGCGGCCGCAGCGCCGCGCAGCGAAGGTCGACCCAATCTCGATTCGCGCTTCACCTTTGACCGGTTCGTGGTCGACACGTCGAATCGCGTGGCGTTCAATGCTGCTCG
>JBKBTU010000473.1:0-734 GCA_046290715.1 Sphingomonas sp.
GGGTAGAGATTGACGGCGCGTCGATCCGTCCCTTCGCCGGCTGAGCGGGGCGTCGAGGCCCGGGACTGCAGACGCACGCGGGCGTCCGCTCCGTCCGGAGCAAGAGCCGCCGCATGAGGTTCGTTTGGGTGATTGCCGCGCCCGACGCCCGTCAGCGCAGCGTCCGGAACGTCACCGAGTATCGAAGGCGGTCCCCGGGCATGATGCTGTGTTCCCAGTCCTCGCGCACCTCTCCATCCAGCAGATAGGCGGACCGCGGCTGGAGCAGGACGCTCTCTCGCCTCCAGCCATCCGCGTGTCGTCGTCGCAGCCGGAAGACGCAGGCGCTCGCGAAAGAGATCCCGATCACCTTGCCGTACTCGGGTCGGTCCCGATGCCAGCCGATCCCCGCGCCCGGTGGGTATTGCGTGACCAGGGCGTGAACAAGAGCGCCGTCCGTTCCCGCGAAGGCGGCCGCGCGCGCCATGAGCGGTTCCAGCCACGCGGGCAGCGGTTCGGCGGTCTTCACTCGATGGTGCGTGAAATCATATCGCGAACCGAACGCCACCGTCTGGCGATTGCCCTTGAAGCCGCGGAAGTCGAACGGCTCGAACGGCAACTGTCCAAACCGGTCCACGAGCGTTTCAGCGTCCTCTGCGGAAACCAGCTCGGGCTGATAGACGAATCCAGCGGGCGCCCGGGGCGCCGCCTCGAACAGGGGCAGGGTCGCGCAAGGATCGGCCGCACGAGGCATG
>JBKBTU010000474.1:0-733 GCA_046290715.1 Sphingomonas sp.
ACATCACGATCCAGAACAAGGTCGCGCCGTCGATGGCCAAGCTGTTGCTGAGCGCGCTGGGCCGGGAATTCCGGCCGCGCGACGTGGAGATCGCGGGTCTCGCCGCCTGGTATTATCGCGGCGGGCCATGGGAAGCGATTTCCCGTCACATGTTCGCTTGACCGCGCCGGAATCGGTCCGTATGTGCGCCGCTCTCGCTCGCACCCGAACGGTTGCGAGCCGCCATGGTAGGGCGGAGTAGCTCAGTTGGTTAGAGCACGGGAATCATAATCCTGGGGTCGGGGGTTCAAGTCCCTCCTCCGCTACCAAATCACCACTCAGCTGATTTCAGCGCACGATTACATCGTGTTGCGTGCCACTGGCGCTGCGGATTTTCGCGCACCGCATTGACGCGCGCATCGGCTTGATTCGCCGTCGGCCGGTGGCCAGTCGCTGAAGCTATTCGCGGTGGCAGGGCCCACGACCCCCCGAATTGTTATGATTTAAACCAATCTTCTTGCTGCGCTAATGGCGCATGAAAATGACGTCTGTGTTTATACAGTATTTGGGAAAATCTCCCTTATTTGCCGGTATATACTTGGCGTCGCGCATGGTCGTCCCGACCGGTGTTCGCCTGTCCGCTATATGAATGAATCGTCTCGGGAGATGCGGCGTATCTGATTGCCGAAATCCCGCAACAAAGAACGGGAACAGGTGAGGATCATTGATCATGGCGAAGACGTCACTTCTCGTG
>JBKBTU010000475.1:0-732 GCA_046290715.1 Sphingomonas sp.
TCTGGGTGCACGACGGATTGGGCCAGACGGAAGGGACGTAGAGTCTGGCGGCCCGGTGCGTTCGCGCCGGTGCGAACACCATCTCGCCAGGAGGGTCCGATGAAGAGCAGCACGGCGCGCGTGCCGACCGAAAGCAGCGCAAAATACGTCTCCCAGGTCTGCAAGCATTTCAGCCACCGGCTGGAAGTCCGCCTGGGTGACGGAGAGGGCGAGATCGCCTTCCCCGAAGCCCGGGCGTTGCTGGCGTCAGAGCCGGACGTCCTGGTCATCACGGTCGAGGCCGGGGACGCGGAGACCGTGGAGCGCATTCAGGGGGTGGTTGAGCGTCACCTCGACCGCTTCGCCTTCCGCGAAGTGCCGCTTCAATACGGTTGGTCGGTGATCGCCTGAACCATCAGTGGCCGGGACACCGGGCGTCCGGTTCCCGAGCGCTGACGGTTCAGGTGTTCGCTGTCGACTTCCGGTCGATTTCCTCGAAGGTCTGGCCCTTCGTCTCCCGGGCGATGAATGTGTAGACCAGCCCCGCGACCAGGAACATGGCGCCGAGGTACAGGAAGGCCGGAACGATCGCCTCGGCCGTCGCCGCTGGCCGGATCACATTGGATGACCCCACGATCAAGGCCAGTCCAAGGGGACCCACGATCTTGCCGATGCTGCCCACGCCGTAGCAGATGCCGCTGCCTCGGCCGCGCAAACGGGATGGCCAGAGCTCGGATGTGTAGAGGGCCAGTA
>JBKBTU010000476.1:0-730 GCA_046290715.1 Sphingomonas sp.
GCTTCATCCGCGCCGGCACCACCAACTATTACTTCTCGATCGCCCGCGGCTGGGACTTCCAGGGCAGCTACGCGCTCGGTCTCGGCAGCGTCGGCCGGGTGGATTTCGACTTCAACGGCTCGCTGACCACCTTCGCCGGCGGCCAGGATTCGCCGGTCCAGCCGCAGCGCAACTGCACGGGCTATTTCGGCAACGGCTGTAGCCAGCTGCTGCCGAAGTGGAGCCATGGCCTGCGCACGACCTATTCGACCAGCGACAACGTCTTCAACGCCTCGTTCAACTGGCGCTACGTCGGCTCGCTGACCAGCGCCAACAACTAGGGCGACGAAGCGATCGGCGGCACGCCGGACCGCGCGCAGACGACCTTCTATCGGATCGATCCGGTCAGCTACTTCGATCTCGCGCTGACCTTCAACATCGCGCGGCAGTTCGCCTTCCGCGTCATCGCGAACAACCTGTTCGACAAGAACCCGCCGATCCTGCCGAATTCGTACAACATCGCGCTGGCGCGCAACAACACGATCCCGCAGCGCTACGACGCGCTCGGCCGCCAGATCGCGATCGGCACGACGATCACCTTCTGATCCTGTCGCATCGCAGGACGCGAGAGGCTCGCCGGAGCGATCCGGCGGGCCTTTTGCTTTCCGCTGGCGACCGGTGGCGGGTGATGCATCGAAGTCACACGAGCATCGGAAAATGTCCGGAACGGTCAGGTGCCACGTCTCAAAGG
>JBKBTU010000477.1:0-727 GCA_046290715.1 Sphingomonas sp.
GATGGGCCCGGTCCGCGACATGAAGTGGCTGACCCGCCACCCCTTCTGGCCTGACGCCAACCCGCTGGGCAATACGATCCCGCTGATCCTCGGCAACACGCGCGACGAGACCCGCGCCTTCATCGATCCCAAGAGCGAACCGGTCCGCACGCTCGACTGGTCAAACCTCGCCGAGCGCATCGCGCCGCAGCTGCGCATCGACGCGCACCCCGAATGGGTCGTCGCGGAGTATCGCAGGCAGTTCCCCGACTGGACCGCGCAGGACATCTTCTACGCCAGCACCACCGCCGGACGCAGCTGGCGCGGGCAGGTGATCGAGGCGGAGGAACGCGCGAGGGCAGGCGTTCCCGCCTGGGTCTATCAGCTCGATTTCCAGTCGCCGCTCGCCCCCGAACGCGGCGCGGCGCATACCCATGACATCCCGCTGGTCTTCGGCACGATCGGCGCGGAAGGGACGGTGTCGGGCACGGGGCCTGGCGCACAGGCCGTGTCGGCGGCGATGCAGCGCGCCTTCGTCAATCTGGCCATGACCGGGAATCCCAATGGCGCGGGCTTTCCCGACTGGCCGCGCCACAGCCTGCCGGAACGCGAAACGATGGTCTTCGACACCGTCAGTCGTGTCGAGCGCGACCCGCGCAAATGGCAGCGCGAGCTGTTCGCCCGCATCCCCTATATTCAGCCGGGGACCTGATCCGCCAGCACCGGTGCCAGCACCAGCCGGTCGAGG
>JBKBTU010000478.1:0-726 GCA_046290715.1 Sphingomonas sp.
CGCCCGGTACGAACTGCCCGATTTCGCGAAGCGATCGCTGGCGCAGGTCGGCCCCTCCTCGCCCGCCAGCGACGGGCTGCCCGTCACCGCATTCGGCACCGCCGATGGCGGCTTCCTCCAGACGCTGATGCGCCGCGCCGATGCGCCGGTCGCGTCGCGCTGGCTGTCGATCGCACTGCGTCGCGCGCTGCTCTCGCGCGTGAACACCCCGCGCGGCCTCAATGGCGCCGATTTCGCGGCCGAGCGTGCCTGGCTGCTGATCCGCATGGGGGAGGCGGACGCGGCGCGCGCGCTGGTCCAGTCGGTCGATGTCGCCAACTACACGCCCAAGATGTTCCAGGTGGCGATGCAGGCGATGCTTGCCACCGCCGACCCCGGCGGCATGTGTCCGATGGTCAAGCCGGCCCTCGATCGCGCGCCCGACCGTAACTGGCGTCTGGCAGAGGCGATCTGCGCCGGGCTCGATGGCGATCCGAGCCGCGCCGGCCCGCTGATCGATGCCAGCCGTCGCCGCCTGGGCAATGCAGTCGATGTGCTGCTCGCCGAAAAGCTCGTCGGGATGGGCGTATCGGGACGGCGCGCGGTGACGATCGAATGGGATCCGGTCGACCGGATCAGCGCGTGGCGCTGGGGCCTTGCGGTTGCATCGGCGACCGACATTCCCGAACGCCTTTACGGCACGGCCGGGCCGCAATTGCGCTATTGGCGTGCGACCGCGCCCGGCCT